>JAWBAC010000001.1:0-70803 GCA_038997355.1 Candidatus Aenigmatarchaeota archaeon
GTTTGAAAAGTACTAGAAGTATTGATACATTTTTGACTAATCTTTGACTACTAACTATTCTTAGAACCGTTTAATTATTAACTATTATTAAGTAATAAAAACATTGAAAAAATTCGACTATTTAAGAAATTTATATAAGTTTTATTAATTAAAGAACTTTTTATATAAGTAGTTAACTTTTTTATCTTTGTTTAGATATTCAATTAAATCTGAAGTGTTCTAAAAATTACCAAAACTTTTTTTTCTTTTTATTTTACACTACACTAACATAACCTTTAACACTCTATATACTATCTATCCCTCGTTCTTACATTATATTATAATATAAAGTATTAATTATAGTTAAGAGTTTCTACTAACATTATATCTACAAAGTTGAATAGTGTAGTGCACTAAAACAATATTAAAAAATAATGATCTTTTTTATATAATCTAACTTATTTTGAACTTTTTAGCTACACTAGTTTCCCTTTAAATCTAGCTAAACAATTTAAGACCTTATCATTTTTATATCTTAAATTTTCTAAATTTCTTATATAAATGTTTAATCGAAGTTAGTATTTTTTAATATTTAATACTTACTTTTTGCAAATCAATATCTACACTTAGATTTAATTTCATTAAAAAGTTATATAAATTTCTTATGCATTTTAAAAAATTCAATTTCTAACTTAAATTTTAGAATTAAAGTGTTAAACAATCACTAATAAAATTCAAATCCTTCTAGCAACAATAATATAGTTTTTGATGTTTCTATCACTAGTATTAAATCCTCATCTAATTCCAGTTGTTCTTATTATCATTTCTTCCAAGATGTTATTTTAATGCTTCTAAGAATTAACTATATTTTTTATCTCCTCAATTAATTTATTGAGATCTTTTTTATATATTAAACCACCTGCTGCTTGAGGATGTCCGCCTCCTAATATACCATACTTTTTTGTAAACTCCGATATAAATTTTTCAGCATCAAAGTTTATATTTTGACGTCTTATGGATAATATTAATCTCTTATTTCTCTTAAATTTTTCCCAGAATTTCCTCTCTCTTAAAGAGAATACAATTATAATCTTATTTGGTTTAAATGCCGAAAGAAATGTTGCAATCTGACTCACACTACTCTTACTTTCATAAACTTCAATTTTTTCATCTTCATAAACCAACTTAATGTCTTTTATTGATTTTATGAACTTCTCAATTCTTTTAATTAGAGATTTCATTTCTAAACTATCTATAAATTTCTTTGGATCATTTATTTTATCAGAATTTTTAAATATTTCGTATGGATTTGAGAAAATGAAGAAAGTGAAATACTGAATAAAGGAAATAGATGGATACTTTTCGTTTATATACAACGACTTATAGTAATCTGAAATGTCTTTCATAAGTTCTTCATCTTTATCAAATGTCCAATCTCCTATAGATCCTATGGAAGCTATTATAGAATGTACTTTAAATTCATTATTGAACAACGCTTTTCCGATCTTATATACTATATTAGATGTAGATATACTTAAGTTATAAAGAGCTTTAACATCAAAGTATATTAAATTTTCTGGAATATTATCTGGAACTGCTTTTTTATGATGATCTATGTATATTATTTTTAGTTCTTTGTTCTTTTCAGCTATTTCTATCAGATATTTATCCTGCATAGGAGTATCTAAAAGTATAATCCCATCAAATTTATACCTATTAATCAGTTTGTATATCTTTTCTTTCGCCTCATCTGCCTCTTCTTTAATTCTAAAGTAAATCTTATACTCTTTCTTTAACATATCTAATATATATTTCATCTGTACTGCCGAAGATATTCCATCCAAATCACTATCTGAGACTATTAAAACTTTATTTAATTTACTAATCTCCTCACCAACTTTTTTATAGTCTATCATGAAAGTATATATAGAGATTTAAAGATTTTTAAGAATTAAGAGCATCTTTCGTTTTTGATGTAATGTATTTCCCTAGACAAAGATTAAAAATGATTTATGCAACATGTATAATGATTTATCTTTCTTTAACTATTTTTTAATTTTATATTTTTTTAATAACTCATCTAACGATACACATTCATATTTACGAACTGCCATCGAAGGAAATATAAAGAATACTCTTTCTAAAGTTTCTGTTGTATAGCATAGCATCACATTATTTATATTTTGAGAATCTTGTAATAGACAATGTCTTAAAGAAGGGAAATATCTCTGAAGACTATCTATATCAACTACATAAATTGGTAATTTATATTCTTTTATAACTTCTTTTTCTTTTATCCAATTTGCAAATTCTCTGTATGAAGGATAGAAAATTCTCTTGTATAGGTTTAGATTCTCGTTTTCATAGTCTTTAAGCTCTTTTCTAACACTTTCCATCTCTAAACGTTTCATATTTTTGCCAGTTTCTGCAACACATAAAGATAAAGGATAATCTATAAGTAGCACACCTCCTTGTTCTATAATATTCAAAAAGAGAGGATAGAGTGAGTTTATTAATCTTTCCTTTTCGATTTCTTGCTTTCTCTTTCTTACTATTAATTTTTTTTTTACCTGTGTTCATAACAATAAACAAAAATTTAAAAATTTATCAGTAGTAATAAATAAATTAAAAATCAAAGTTACGTAATTACGTGATCTATTCTTTCTTTCTTATAGATCAACGATATTTCTTTAAGTTCTGTAGCGTTTCCTCTAATTTCAATCCTATCTGGGAAGCGTTCAAACAAAGAAGATAAGTATTTTAGATCGATTTCTTTGCGACATTTTCTTTCGAATAACCAATAATGAATGGTCTTCAAAACGAGATACCAAAAAGCGTAAAAAAGCGGGAAAAATGCTAGCGAAGTGGAACCTAATTCTTTATACAAGTTTGCAGTCGCTAGAAAGGCCGAATAGAAACTACCAAAATGTAAGAAGAAGGATATTATTGTATCCGAACAACTTTTTTGATTTTTATATATAGGTTTCACAGAAGACTTTTTTAATTTTAATAATTCTAATAATTTGGAGAATTTGGAGTCTTTTAGTACATATTTAATTTCGTTACCATCAACAAAACCACTTTTAAATTCTTTATAGTTTTCTCTAAAAATTTCATAAATCTTATCAATAGTGGTGACTATATCTACATTTCTTTCAACATTATCATAACTTTTCGAAGGTTTAAAAAACTTTGAAAGTAGATTTATTAAGTATTCTGGTGATAAATCATAAACATTGTAACAGCATTCTGAGGATTGAGGCTGTACATCTTTTATTTTTATTTCAAAAGTATCCTTATTTTCAGAAAGTGTAATAGTATATTCTCTAACAGTTTTTTCTCTTTCTTCGATGTTAAATTGTGTATACATTGTATACATTCTTTGTAATGGTAATGTATAAAAAATACCCTCATCTTCATACTCATCTTCATAAAGCGCAATAATAAATCTACTAATAATTTCCCTTTGTTTGATACTAACTCGTGCACATATTCCGTTTAAAGTATATCCCACACACTCTACACTCATTGTAATACTTTATAATACAAAAACTATAAATTTTTTTTCGGTTGTTAGTACTAGAAAAAAATAAATTAATATATAATAACGACGTTACCACATTTTAGGAGTTAGAATGTTACTTAATGTAGAGTTATAAATTCTGAATGAAGAAAAATCGAAGTATAAGAGCTCAAATTCTTCTATCAACATCAATATAATTTTTGACATTCCTCACAATAATACGAAATCCTATCTTTAACTCCAGTTCTTCTTATTGTTATTTTATTCCCACAAATAGGACATATTCTCTTTCCATAGCACAATAAATATTTTTTCAATCTTTCTCCTTTTTGTCTGCATGTATAGAATATTTTTGAAAATTCTCTAGCTTCTTTTATTAGCTTAAGTAGATTTTTATCTGGAATATTTTTTACCAGTGATAAAGGGTGTATCTTGGCTCTAAATAAAGCTTCAACCTTTATTATATTTCCAATACCTGGAAAAATATTTTGATCCAATAATGCATCGCATATATATCCATCATAATTCTTTAAATCGTTTAAAGCTTTTGTATAATCATAAGTTTCAGATAATATGTCTTGTCCCTTGAAATCTATCTTATCCAAGAAATTTACAGAACAATTGTAAAAATATACAGTTCTATTACAAGTTTTTATATACAATCTTATATATTTATCATCTTTTGTTTTTTTATCAATAGAATAACTTCCATACATCAAAAAATGAATTTTTATATATCTTTTGTTTTCTATCTCTATCAATAAATTTTTTCCATAAGAGAATACATTTTTTATTTTCTTTCCAACTAATTTTTCTTTTTCTATCTTTTTAGAATTTCCTCCAACTTCTTCAATTATACAATCATTTAAGAACTTTAACTTTTCACTTATAACTTTTACACCTGGTCCTTCCATATTATAGTTAAAATTAATTTCTAATTCTAAAGAAGAATTAATATTATACTGCCCCGGTAGCTCAGCAGGTAGAGCGCTGCTCTGGTAAAGCAGAGGTCCCGGGTTCAAATCCCGGCCGGGGCTAATAATATTTTTTTAAAAATGTTTAGTAAATTCAATTGTATCCTCAATTAAATGAAAAATAAAGCGAGTAAATTCTAGAGATAAAAAGTTTAAAATACTCTTAATTAAGAATAAATTAAAAAGCGTGTCAAAACTAATATAACATAATGATCCTAAAACCATTAGCTATAAGATAATATTTATTGATATTTAACTTTCAATTGTATTCTCAAAAAGCAATTTTTCGAAGAATTAAGTAAATTCTTAATAGAATTTATCCAAACTTTTTGCAATTACTTAAAATTTCATAAACAAACTCTATAATTGTTAAATAAAAAAATAAGAATAATAATCTTTGGGGCGGGAGGGATTCGAACCCTCGACCTTCCGGTCTTCAGCCGGACGCTCTCCCAGCTGAGCTACCGCCCCTTATAAAAATATTTAAAAATAATCATTATTTTAATTTTTAATAATGGGAAGAGTGAGAACAAGAGATATAAAAAATTTAGCATTGAAAATCTTAGAAGCACATAGAGATAAATTTACTGCAGATTTTGAAAAAAACAAGCAAATAATAAATCAACTTTATTACTTCTATTCTAAAAAAATAAGAAATAAAATCGTTGGATATATTACAAAGCTAATTGCTAAATCTTCTAAACCATCTTAAATTTCAAACCTAAGCAAAGCTGCAATTTTCATTTTTTCACAAAATTCTTTTTCGCTCAATAAAACTATTTTTGCGTTTTGATTTAATGCTTTAATTATTTTTTGCAAAAATTCAAAAAAGTTTTCTTTACATACATAAAGCCTTTCAATTATTCCATATTCTAAATATTCTTCGATTTTATTTTTATCTGTAATAAATCTGCTAGAAGCTTTAGATACAATTTCTTTAATTTCATTCATTTTACCAATTTCAAAGTTTCTTATTTTTTCTAATATTAATTTTATACTCTCATTTACTCCACTCTTTTTTGTTATAACTAATTCTTTACCAATATCTATATTTTCGCCATGATGCCCTTTATCTAATCTTTCGCTAGATACTTCTTCAATCTTTCCAACAATTCTACTTTTTTCGAAACTAACCTTTTCAATTCTTATTTTCGCAAAAGCTTCGATTCTATCCAAAAATTTTCCATCTTTTTTAGAATATACATTCCTTATTATTTTCATTTCAACTAAATCAAATTTTTCTATTATAAGCAATGTTAAAAACTTTTCTATTTCGTTTTCTACTTTAACATATATTTTATCTGAATTTAATAATTTAATCATAAATATTTTATGCCAGATAAATATCCTATAGATGAATTTTCATTGATATTAATAGGAGCATTAATATTTTTTGTTGGTATTGCAGCAATAAATTACTATTTTTTTACATCTTCAATCCAACAAAACATTTCAATCCAAACTAATAAATCAATTTTATTATCCAGTTATTTCTTATTGGATGGCTTATTCAGAGAAAACATAATATTTAGCGATGAAGATAAAATTTACAAAAATCTTTTTGAGGAAAAAACTTTTATTGCAAAAATAAGATTTAGTAAAGAAGAATTACAAAATATAGATAGTCTAAAAATAAAGTTTGAAAGCGAAAAAGGAATTTCTAAGCTTTATTTATTAGAAGGAAAAAATTTAGTAAAAGCTAAAGAGATATATTCTGCCAACGAAATAAAGCAGGAAATGATTTTCGTTGCAAAAATAGAAGAATATGATACAACTTTACATTACATAATTTTGGCTATTTTGCTAGGCAGCATAATAACGTTAGCAATTTTATATAGAGAAATGATTCATCAAAGAGAAAAAATAAAAATAATAGCTGTTTCAATAATTATTGCATTATCGATAGTTTTCATTTCATTAGCACTAATAAAAGTTTATGATAAAATATCTCTTACTATATATTCAATAAAGCAAACCGCTTCGAAAGAATTTTATTTTCCTTATGTATCTAATATAACAAAAATGGAAATTTCATTCGAAATAGGCGCAAATAGTTTGAGAACAGAAAATCTTAAAATATATTTGAATAATGAATTAATCTACGATGCAAAACCAACCACATACTTTGTAAAAATAGTTAAGCAAAGTCCTCAACTAAAAAGTACTAATATAATAAAGTTTGAAACTTCAAATGCTAAATACGAAATAAAAAATCTATATATCTTATTTTCTTAATTTATTATGACTTCTATAGTTTTTGCCTTTGAAGTTCATCAACCCTTTAGATTAAGAGAAAGAGTCAACGAAAATTCCAACAATTTAATAGAAAGATATTTTGATATAGAATTGAACAAATTTTATTTAGATAGAATTTCTGAAAAATGTTATTTAAAAGCCAATAACATTATTCTAGATTTAATAGATGCGTTTAAAAAGCAAAAGAAAAAATTCAAGGTTGCATATTCTATTAGTGGAATATTTCTAGAAGCATTAGAAAAGTATAGAAGAGATGTTTTAGAAAGTTTTAGAGAATTAGCAAAGAAAAAAGAAGTAGAAATATTGTGCGAAACTTATTATCATTCGATCGTTTCTTTGCATTATGATTATGATGAATTTATTAAGCAAGTAGAGATGCAAAGAGAAACTTTACATTCATTGTTAAATGTAAAACCAAAAGTTTTTGTAAATACTGAAATGATATTTAACAATAAAATTGCGAAAATAGCTGAAGATTTAGGTTTCAAAGCAATATATACCGAAGGAGTTGAAAGAATTTTGAAATGGAAAAGTCCAAATTATGTATATGTTAGAAAGTATGCATTTCCTAACGATCCTATTCCTAAAAAAAGAATAAAAATTTTGCTAAGAAATTATAGATTAAGTGATGATATTGCATTCAGATTTTCTGCAAGAAATTGGGATCAGTGGCCGCTAACTGCTGATAAATATGCTTCTTGGTTAGCAGCAACTCCTGGAGATGTAATAAACATTTTTATAGATTATGAAACTTTTGGAGAGCATCATTGGGAAGAAAGTGGAATATTTTGGTTCTTAAAAGCATTACCATATTATGTTTTGAAGTATGAGCACTTAGAGTTTGATCTACCAAGCGAAGTAATTAAGAAATATAATATTGTTGGAGAATATGACGTTTTTGAATTGTCTTCCATATCTTGGGCAGATAGCGATAAAGATGTTAGCGCTTGGTTAGGTAATGAAATGCAATTAAGAAGTTTTGAAGAAGTTATGAATTTAAGAAATAAAGTTTTAGAAACGAATGATGCTGAACTATATAAAATTTGGCAATTATTTACTCAAAGCGACATTTATTATTATATGTGTAAAAAATCACAAGCAGATCAAGATGTTCATCAATATTTCAATCATTATAGAAGCGCTGAAAAAGCTTTTGTGAGTTTTATGAACATATTAGCAGATTTTAAAGCTCAACTAGAAATAAGAAAGATAAAGCAATCACTGAAAGAAATCTTAGCAAGTAAAAATATAATAGAAAATTTAGAAAAAGAATTAGATATTAAAGTTTATGAAAAGATTTGAAATTCTAGAATATCCGACCGCAGATACAGGATTTGTTGCATATGGAAAGAATTTAGAAGAATTATTTGAAAACGCAGCTATAGCTACGTATAGCATAATGGTAAATTTAGAAAAAGTAGAACCAAAAATAAAAAGAGAAATAAGAATTGAAGCAATAGATTTATATCAATTGATGTTTAAGTGGATTAATGAATTGCTCTATTTTTTAGATACAGAGATTTTGGTTTTTAGTAAGTTTAAAGTGAAAATCGAAGAGAAAGATGGAAAATATTTTTTGTTTGCTGAAGTTTTTGGAGAGAAAGTAGATAAAAGTAAGCATGATTTAGGTACATTAGTTAAGGCATGTAGCTATCATAACATGGAAATTAAAAAAGAAAATGATATTTGGATTGCAAAAGTTATAGTAGATATATGAATTAAACATAAAAAGCTGGAATATAAAAAATAGATATATAAATTTATTCTATTATTTTGTACTTAAGAGATAAATTAATTCTATAAATTTTTCCTATAAAGAAAAATTATAGAATTAATTTATCTAAGAAATGATTAATTATTGCGATAGATGTTGAAGTTAAATAAGGTATTGAACCTAAACTTATTTTTCTTGCATTAAACTCTCTAATGATAAATTTTTCAACTTTCTTAGGCAAACCTATATGATCTCCAACTATAAAACAATTATTTTCGCTTAAATACTCTTTTTCCAAATTTTCTCCTTTTTCATGCAAAACAAAGAAATTAGGATTATACTTTTGCTTTATAAATCTTAAGAGAGGTATTAAATCTAATTCGTAAAAATTAAAACCTTCATCCAATTGAACTCTTTTGTAATATTTTTCTAAGTTTTGTCTTATTTTTTCAGCAAAATGCTTTTCATTAGGTAAAATTCCTTTAACTCTTTCAGAAATTATTTCTAAAGAAATTGGTTTGTTTGGTTTTCTTAAGATAGCATAAAATATTACATCTTTTCTGTATTCTCTACTAATACAAATTGCTTGTATTGCGCTTTGAACAACTATATCAAATCTTCCAAAACGTTCTAGATTTTCGATATCAAGATCGTAAGAATTATATGAAGCTCTACTAGCTAATACAAATATCCTCATTAACCCTTTACAACAGCAATAGGTCTCATTCTAACAACAATTTTGCTTATTCCGGCTCTCTCTGTTGTTAAAACAACTTCATCAACATTTTTATATGCTTCTGGCAATTCTTCTATAACACCTTCTTTTGTTGTTGATTTTATTAATATACCTTTTGATTCTATTAGCTTAACTGCATCTTGATATCTATATTTTCTCATCATTGCAGCTCTTGATGCAACTCTTCCACTACCATGAGCTGAAGAATAAAATGTTTTTTCTGCTGTCTCAACGCCAACTAAAATATAGCTTGCGGTTCCCATACTTCCAGGAATTAATACTGGCTGGCCAATTTTTTCATAAGCTTTTGGTATGTATGGACTGTATGGCGGATATGCTCTAGTTGCTCCTTTTCTATGAACTAATAATTTTTTCTTTTCACCATCTACTTTATGTTCTTCTAATTTTGCCATGTTATGATGAATATCGTAAACAATTTGTAAACCAATTTCTTCTAAGGGCATTTTCAAAACTCTAACAAAACTCTCTCTTATCCAATGAGTTATCATTTGTCTATTTGCAAAAGCATAATTAGCTGCTGAAAACATAGCTCCAAGATATCTTTCAAAAACTTTTGTTCCACTTGGAGCATATGCTAATTGTCTGTCTGGCAATTTCCTTATTAAATCTCTAAACTCTCTTTCTATTATTTCTAAATAATCGCTTGCAACTTGATGACCTAAACCTCTTGAACCAGTATGAATCATAACAACTATTTGACCTTCTCTTTCTATTCCCAAAACTTTAGCTATTTCTCTATCAAAAATTCTATCAACAACTTGAATTTCTAAGAAATGATTCCCAGAACCCAAAGTTCCTAATTGCGGCATACCTCTTTCTATTGCTTTTTGAGAAACATATTCTGGATTTGCATTTTCTTCCTCGCAACCATTATCTTCTATAAATTCTAAATCTTTTTCAGTTCCATATCCATTTTCTACTGCCCATTTTGCACCATATTTTAATACTTCATATGTTTGACTAGCAGAAAGTTTTACTAATCCTTCGCTACCTACACCAGCTGGAACAGATCTAAATATTTCATTTACTAAATCATAGAGTTTATCTTTTATTTGTTCGTAAGTTAAATTTGTTCTTAAAACTCTTACTCCACAACCTATATCAAAACCAATACCTCCAGGACTTACGCAACCATTATAATAATCTATTCCAGCTATTCCTCCAACTGGGAATCCATATCCAAAATGCATGTCTGGCATAGCAATGGAATATCTTTGAATTCCAGGCAATGTAGCAACATTAATGGCTTGCTCTATTGCACCGTCTTCAACTTCTTGCAATAATTTTTCAGATAAGAACAATCTTACAGGAACATTCATATTTGGTTTTACTCCTTTCTCTATTTCCCATTCATAATCACTAATTTTTTTAACCTTAGATTTCCAACTCATATATATTTATTTTTACACAGAATAAATTTAAAAATTTCTAATTCTGCAATTAATTAAAAAATAAATAAAGAGAAAAGAGGAAGAAATTAAGGTAGTTCTATTCTTTTTTCTCTAACTCCTACTTTTCTCGCTATTAATACTACTAGCAATACTAATAAAGCTATTAATAGTACTATTACTGTTGCAATTACTAATGTTTCTAATATCTTGCCTAAGTTTACATCTATTCTTAGTGGTTTTGGTTTTTCCCTAACATTAAATTCAAAATGCTCTTCTACTTCTCCTACTTTAATTTTTACTTTTGTTGCTGATTTTTCAAAATCTTCGCTTACAAACAAAGATAACTTTACTACTTTTGTTTGTAATGGCAATATGTTTATGCTAGATGTTTCTAAAGAGCTTAATACTCCTCTTTCTGTTTCTACAGATATAGGTAATTTTTCAAAGGCTTTTATATCGCTGTTTTTAACTGTTATGTATATATCATTCCACTCTCCCTTATTTAATTCTCTTTTATCTACTGAAACTTTTAATACTTGTATATGTGTTGCTCTTTCTATATAGAAATCATACTTAATACTTACTAAATTATTAAATGCAAATACCGTTGCTAATTTTCTTTCCCCTTGTTCGACATTCATTACATTAAAGTATACAAATTTTACTTCGTTTGGTAAAATAGCTGGAATTATCTTAATTTGCACTTCTTCTCCTATAACAAACATCACTGTTACATTATACAATCCTACATCTCCACAATTTCTTAAAAATACATTTACTCTTCCTTCTTCTATGATTCTATTTTCTACTTTTTCAAAATCTAGACAATAGTTAAAGCTTAAACCTTCTATTTCGTATGAACTAAAAGATGGAATGTACTTTACTGAATTGCTTATTCCATACATCGTTAGTAATAATCTTGCTACTTGATCAAAATTTACTAAGTTTCCTATATTTAATACATTAAGATTTGAATTGCCGTTAATATCGCTGTTATTATTACTTATTTGATTTGTGTTGTTGAAATAAACCTGTGTTAATAAATCTATTAATAATGATAGTTTGTTTATGATTTCATTGGTGTTATTGAAGTATATATAATTCGTATTATTCAAATTGATTTGTGTTAGTAAATCGATTATTGGTAATATTGTGTTAATAATTTCGTTAACATTTATGTTTGTATTATTTAAGTTGTTAATTAAGTTTAGCAAATTATTTAGATTTGCTACTAAACTTACTTCGTTAATGTTACTATTGTTGTTATTGATGTTTATCTGATTGTTATTTGTAATGTTATTCAATAGATTTATTATTGAAAGCACATCTATTGGTGTAACTTTTTGTTCTGATGTTGGACAATTCCAGGTTATTTTAATTCTTTGACTTTCTATTGTAGGATCGCTAGTTACTACATATGTTACTTTTGCATAATATTCGTTGGTAACTGGACATGTGTTGCTAGTTACAAAAGTAAAGCAGAAGAATTGTTCACTTCCTTGATTTGTGCATTCTTTAATTTTATTATTGTTCTCAAAAATTTCTATCTTAGTTACTCTTACTCTATTTATATCGTTAAACTTTGCTATAGCTACTAATAATACTTGCTCGTCTTTTATTGCTTGGGTCTTACTTGCTAAAAGTTCTACACTATCTGCTAAAGCTAGATTGCTACCTAACATAAGTATTCCTGCTGCTATTAGTATTATTAGTAAAGTATTTAGCCTCATAATGTTATTTATGTAAAAAGTATATAAATACTTTTTGGTGGTAACAATCATTATTATACTTCTTCAGTAGTAATACTTGTTAACTAAAAAATAATTAGTAGATAAAAAATTTATTAATTTATGGTAATAAAGGTTGGTTGTTGTGGATTTCCTGTTGCTAAAAACAAATATTTTCAAAATCTTAAGCTAGTGGAAATTCAACAGACTTTTTATAAGTTGGTTAGTGAAGACTTATTAGAAAAATGGAGAAAAGAAGCACCAAAGGATTTTGAATTTACAATAAAAGCTTTTCAAGGATTAACCCATTCGATTAAAAGCTTTACTTGGAAAAGAAGTGGATTATCTAAAGAAGAATTAAAAAAGATTGAAAAGTATGTTGGAAGTTTAAAAGTAAATAAAGTGACTATGGAATATTGGGAAGTTATGCTAAAATATGCAAAAATTTTGAATTCTAAGATTATTTTACTTCAACTTCCAAATTCTTTTAATGATAGTGAAGAAAACATAAAACAAGCAAAAGAGTTCTTAAAAAATGTAGAAAGTAGTAAAGTAATAATAGCTTTAGAGCTTAGAGGTTGGAAAAAGGAAAACAAACTAAAAATATTTGAAGAATTTAATGCTATAGATGTTGTAGATCTAAGTTTCGAAAAACCTAGCATAGTAAAAGATATTTTATACACCAGATTACATGGAAAGCACGAAGGAAATAAAATAATCTATAGTTACGAGTATACAAAAAACGAATTAGAAAAAATTAAAGACTACTTACTTGAAATCAATGCAAAAGAAAGTTATGTTCTATTTAACAATTCTTCGATGTTTAAAAATGCCTTAGAATTTATTTCCCTTCTTTAATTTTTAATATCGTTTTAAAGATTTTTTCTCCATTCTTAATTCCGCTAAATTCTATTTTTTCTCCAAAAGAGCTAATAACTATTTTAGATAAACCTAAAATATAAAGGTATGGAGTTTTTTCTAAGCTTATTTTTTGCACAAGGTTTAAATCAATTTTTTCGATTTTTTTATAAAATATTCCTCTTCTGATAAAAAGCTCTTTACCTTTTATTTCTAAATAATTAAAGTTTCTATATATTTCTACAGCAAGAACAAAAGAAATTAAAAATAAAAAAGTGATAAAGGAAGGATAAAAAAGTATTAATAAAAAGAAGAGTAAATAGTATGGTAAGTAATAAATCCTAGAAACCTTAACTTTCATAAATTTATTATATTATATGGATGATAAAATAAATTCGGACGAACATGCAAAACTATATATAGAAGCACTAAATAATCTTAAAACTGCTCTCCCAAAATTTTCCCTATTTTTATTGCTTTTAGTCTTTTTGTGGATAATATCGCCTTTTATAATAGAGTTAGGAAAAGATATATACTTGGAAATCTTTAATGTAAAAATAGAAACAAAAAATCTGATAAATATTCTTTTAATAACATATTTAACTGTTTTGCTATTATTTACATACAGAGAAATAATACTTATAGGAAGTGCTTTTTCTAAATTAATAGTTTTTTACTCTTCAAATCCTAACGACGATATTTCGAAGTTAAATATTAGAATTAAAAAGTTTGAAAACATTTTAAGTTTATTGTTAGTTAATATAATTTCTTTTTTGATTTATTACATTTTTAAAGATTTTCTATCTCAAATAAGTCAAATATTCGCATCTGCTTTATTACTAATTTTAACACTTTCATTTTTAATACTTCTATTCCTTCTCTCTATCTCTTTGAGTTCTGAATTAGAGTTAAAGATACAGGAAGTTTTTAGAACTAGAGAAAAAAGAAAAAATGGAAGAAATAATAACCAGAATAAATAAAAATTTTAATGCAGAAATTCCAAAAGATTTGGACTTTGAAATAAGAAATGAAAAGATTTATGTTTTTAAAAAAGAATTAAAAAACATTTACGAATTTTTAAAATCTAAAGGGCTTAGATTAGAGAAAATTGGAATATATTTTGGGAAATTAAAGAAAAATGATAAAATTCAGTTAAGCATAGAAGGTTCACAAATAGTTGGGAAAACAGCAAAAAAGAACGTAATAGAAATTAACGATCTAGAAAAGCTTGAAAAATTTCTAAGAGATGAGATTTCTTTAAGTTTAGAGGAATTTAAAAATGTTGAAAAACATAATTTTCCAATCATTAAATATAAAAACTATATAGTTTGTTCAGCAGCAAGTTTAGAGAAGGAAATTAAAAATCTTTTTCCTAAAAATGCTAAAAGACTTTTATACGATTAAATTGTTGCCGGGGGTGGGATTTGAACCCACGACCTCCGCGTTTCTATCATCAATATCAAAGCTCATTTGATATGAGCGCGGCGTTCTGCCGCTAAACTACCCCGGCATATAAAAAATTAAGAAAAAGTAATTATAATTCTTTTAATTCTTCTTTTAACTTATTAACAGTTAACAAAAATTCGGAAACATTTCTAGAGTTTAGTTTTTCTATTGATAAAATTTTATTCATATTCTCTACAAGGTTTTCGCTTATTTTAGAAATATATGGTTTATATGGAGCTAATCTTTTAAACTCCTTTACTAAATAATTATAAGCTGTTTTGGCGTTCTTTTTATTTATTTTTCCTTTACTTTCCAAATACTCTTTGATTTTTGTTAATTCGTTCCTAATATAAGCAATGGTTGCTTCATCGCTTCTTTCAATAAATATTCTTTTTAAATTAAACAAATGCTCTTTTCTATAGATTAAATAAGCCGCTAAAACTAAAATCAACAAACTAATAACTATTAAACCAAAATTAGAAGATAAAGACTGTACATCACCAAAATTTCCTGTTGTTATTAAGCCACCAACACCTATTATTGTTAATAAAGCAGCAGAAAGTATTAAAATTCTCACATCTTCCATAAAATATTTTATAGCAAAGTTAATATTTAAATTTATTTATATATATCTAATTTACAAAAATTTTACTAAAGATTTTTGCTTAAGATAAATTTTAAATATTTCGCTTAAACTTGTATCTATATTAAAACTTTTTAAATATTTTTCAACTTCCTCTAAACTTTCAAACTTCATATAATTTTTATTAAAAGCATCTCTTATGCACTCTCTAACTTTCCATACTCCTAAAGGAATTGTATAAAATTTCTCAATTTTCCTAAAAATAACTATAGCAGCTTGTCTCCTAATTTTTTCTAAATATTCGCAGCTAGCTAATCTAGCTGCATAATATCCGCCAGCAACATTTTCTGCATATTCTTTTCTTTCAAAAAATATTTCATAATCTTTAAGTATTTTATTTCCAATGATTTCAATCATCTCAAACCCAAAAACATAAGGCAACAAAACTATCCAAAATTTATTACCTAGGTATTCATTATAAAAAACTCTTATTTCATCAATCATTTCATAATCTTTAATTCTTTTAATAAGTTTATCAGAAATAATGCTATCAACAGCTGTTATGCTCCATCTAGTTGGAACAAACTTTTTTTCTATTCCTAATAATCCAGCAGAAAATATTTTCTGAATTTTAGAAACTTCTAAGCCTTTTTCATAAAGTAAAAAAGTTGCATCGTAAGCTTTTAATTCATCATTAATGATTTTTTCAACAAAGTTTTCTACTTTAACATTGCTTTGAATTTTAAAATTTTCAATCTTTGCTGGATTTCCTATAGGAGAAAAGAATTTATCAAAAGCAAAAGCAAATTTTGGTTTGTTCTTTAACTTTACTTCTACATCAACAACATTCTTTGCAATAGCAATTTCTTGAAAGTTTTCTAAAAGTTTATAGTCTCTTTTAATATTAAATTTTTGAAATGAATAAATTAATCTGCTTCTCAAATCTATTATTTCTTCAAAACCTAATTTATCTTTATACCATTGCTCTGGATAGTCTAAGTAAAAACTTCTTTCATCGATTATTGGCTCAGAAAGAATTCCAACATTAACCCTTGGATAATTAACAGAAGAAATGAATATACTTGGCGGAGAACTTCCAAAAAATTCTTTTTTGCTTTCAATTAGAAGTTTCCATCTATAAACTTTTCTTAGCAAATCCTTAGGAATTTCTCTGAATTTCATAATCTAATTATTTCTAAAAAATCTACTTTTTCAAAGTCTCTATCAAAAGTAATAATTTTTCTTATCTTATAATATTTACAAACTGCAGCAACTAAAGCATCGTTAGGATTTAAATCATATTTTAAATATATTTTCAAAAACATTCTAAAAGGAAGCTTTTTTATAATTTTAATATCTAATCCTTCAGTTAGCTCTTTAATTCTTTTAATGCATAGTTCTTTTGATTTTTTGAATATTTTACTTAATACATAAAGTGTTTCTTCTATTACATTTATAGAAGTGTAAAATTCTTCATTTATATATTTTTCAAGAATTTTTCTCATTTCTTCAGTAAATTCTGTCTCCACTATTAAACTTATTAAAGCATTCGTATCAAGGAAAATCTTCATACTTTTCTTCAATAATTCTTTTTATATCAGATAAAGAAAGAATTTTACCAACATTTATTGGTTTAAGATTTTTTAACAGCTTTTTTCTCTTTTCTGCTTTATCATAATAAATTTTTATTCTAACTCTTTCCCCTTCTTTTAATTTTAATTTTTTTAGCGGCTTTAAAACCCCTTTTTCATATATTGCTTCGATTTCTCTCATAATAATATTATGGATATTCTTTTCTATAAAAGCATTGAAATTTGGAAAAATGAAGAAGTTAAGAAAAGATTAAGTTGGTATTATAATGTTTTAAAGAAAAAATATCCAGCAAAATATTTAATAGCTAAAAGCATAAAATTAGAAGAAAAAATAAATTTGAAAGAACTAGAAGAAAAAGAGTTGTGGAAAATTCATTCAGAATTAAGAAATATCTTTATCGAAAAACTTGAAAAAATAAAAAATGGAAAAGAAACCGAAATAAAAGAAGAAAGCCCTAATTTTTTAGATGTTAAAATAGAATTGGCATATAGATTGTTATCTCCATGCAGATTTTGCGAAAATTTATGTTTAGCAAAAAGATTAGAAGGCGAAAAAGGTAAATGTGGATTAGATTATAAAGTTAGAGTTGCTTCAGCATTTTTGCATTATGGAGAAGAAGTTCCATTAATACCTTCTGGTACAATATTTTTTACTGGTTGTAGCTTTAAATGTGTATTTTGTCAAAATTGGGATATTAGTCAAATTCCGAAAAATGGTTTTGAAGTTGATGCAAAAACCTTAGCAGAAATAGAAAAAGAGTTAGCAGATAAAGGTGCTATAAATATTAATTTTGTTGGTGGAAATCCAGATCAAAACTTACATATAATACTCGAATCTCTAAAATATTTTAATGAAAACGTTCCATTACTTTGGAATTCTAATTTTTACATGACAGAAGAGAGTTTAAACTTACTTTTAGATGTAATTGATATTTGGTTACCAGATTTTAAATATGGAAATGATGAATGTGCATTCAAATATAGTAAAATAAAAAATTATGTAAAAGTTGTTTTAAGAAATCACAAAATTGTTCATGATAATAACGAAAACATAATTATTAGACATTTAGTTTTGCCAAATCATTTAGAATGTTGTACATTTAAGGTTTTAGATATGATTTCAGAAAATTTACCAAATGCATTAGTTAACATAATGTCACAATATAGGCCAGAATATTTAGTTGAAAAGTTTCCAGAAAAATTTAAAGAAATCGCAAGAAGAGTTAATTTTGAAGAAATGAAAAAAGCATATGATTATGCAAAATCTAAGAAAATTTGCTTTGAACCAATAAGTTAATAAATTTCAACATCTTTATATCCTAAGGAATTTAGTAATTCTCTTATTCTCCTTCTATGATCTCCTTGCAATTCAATAATCCCATTTTTTATTGTTCCTCCGCAACCTAATTTGCTCTTAAGAAAGCTTGCAATTTTTTTCAAATCACCATCTATTCCACTAATTAAAGTAACAATTTTTCCAAAACTTCTCCTTTCAACTGTAACAACTACTTTCTGCTCTACTTTCTTTTCGCAAATGCATAAATCTTTCGGTAAACCACAAATTTGACAAACTTCGCTCATTTATAATTTTATACCTCTTTCTCTTAGAACTGTAAGAATTCTTGCTATTGTTCTTCTTAGCTCTCTTATTCTTCCAACGTTTTTTATTGGTCTTTTCATTTCTGTTTGCATTTTAAACTTAATCAATTCCTCTCTAAAAGCCTTTAATTTTTCTATTAATTCTTCGTTCTTCATATTTCTTATGTCTTTAATTCTTAAGATGGCCATTATTGCGTTTTAGCAGAAATTAGTTGAGGCAATTCTTTAAGAATTCTAACTTTTATTCCAACTATTCCCACAGGAATTATTGCTTGAGCTTGCGCTTCATCGACATAAACTTCTTTTAGAAATCCAGTATGCAAAATATATCCTTTAGAAAACTTGTATGCTGCACTTCTTTCTTTACCTAATAATTTTCCTGCAACTCTAACTTCAATACCAATCGCTCCGTTTTCCATGCAACGCTCTATATAAAATAATGACGCTTTTTTAAAATTTATACCTTTCTCTATTGCTCTTTTAATTCTGTATGCAACTATTCTCGCATCCAAATAAGGATTTTTAACTTCTTCAATAACGATTTGAGGATTTAATATGTTATATTTCTTTATTAACGTTTCTTTTATTTCGTCTTCTCTCTTTCTTAATTTTGCGATGGCAATTGCAGGTCTTCCAACATAAACGATAATTCTAGTTAATATAGGTGTTTTTTCTATTTTTAAGCTACTATATTCGGCTTTCTCGAAAATACTCTTTAAATAATCTTCTAATTCAACTTCAATTATTTTTTGTGCAATAATCTTTTTTTCTATTCCCATATTAATAAGATAAAATAATTTTTATATGAGTATTCTTTTTTTCTCTTCCTCTAAACTTCCATCTTTTCGGTGTTCTTATTCTAGAACCTTTATGAGCTTCTATTATTTTTATTCTTAGCTTACTTTCATCTAAACCTTTTTGTCTAGCATTTGCTAATGCACTTTCTAAAGCTTTTAGAATTGCTTTAGTAGCTTTAGTATAATATTTTTTACCATCTAAAGTTAATTTACCCTGAGCAACAAGCTCTAAAAATCTTTTCGCTTTTAAAGCATTTTTACCTCTAATAATTTTTGCAATGTATGTTGCATGCTTAGTAGAAATTCTAAGATTTTTAATGTAAGCTGAAGCCATCATTTAACAGCTAAGAATTTTGTACCTCTCGTTGCTCCTATTCCAGGACCGCCATGCTTTACTTCTTTAATAGGTATTGAAAACTCTCCCAACCTTCTTCCTATCATTTCTGGCTTTATTTTAACTGGAACGTATTCTTTTCCATTATGCACACCAATAGTTAAACCAACCATTATTGGTAATATTACCATTTGTCTTAAATGAGTTTTAATGAATTTGTTTGGATTTTTCTCCTTTATTTCTTTGATTTTTTCTAAAAACTTTTTTTCTTGCTCTGTCAATCCTCTTTTTAATATTTTTCTTCTTATTCTTGCATCAAAAACTTTTTTTGCTAATTCCTCTAAACTCATCTTTTGCAATTCTTCTAATGTATATCCTCTTAATCTAAATTCTGCCATATTAATTAATTATGAAAACATTTAAATTTTTAAAGATTTATGGGGCCGTAGTCTAGCCAGGCAGGACGACGGGCTCCAGAAATGGAGCTCTGATAAATGAGGAAACCCGTTAACCCGGGTTCAAATCCCGGCGGCCCCAATAGAAAATTTAAAAATTTATCTGAAAATTTTTTAATGATTAGTCGTATAAAATTAAAAGACATTTTCAAGAAAATCCTCATGTTTGTTGAGGAAAATGAGTTAGAACTAGCACTATTATTTCTATCTTTTTTACTAGCTTATGGGGTTGGTCTCATATTTTCATTTAGTGCTTTGCTCGAAATTGCAAAAGGTAATAGTAACACCCTTGTCGCTTTAATAATATCTTCCTTTACATTTCCTACACTATTACATTCATTATCTCGTGATGAAATTTTTAACGAAAAAATTAGAAAAAAATTCTTTTCTCTTATTTCTTTTTCAATCTATTCTGGAATTTTTATGGGATTTGGTTTAATTTTAATACCTCTCTCCTCTCTTACGACGATTTCTATAACTCTTGGTAGTATAATAAATCTTTCAGTTTTTCTGACTTTTTTTGGAGTAACTATTTTTTTATTTGTTGTTATTTTTACCGTTGGTCTAATAATACTTGCACCTTTTTTAAATAAAAATTTCTTTTCAAAAGATAAAAGATTAGAGCTATACTAAAAATAAAAATAACAACTCTTAAAACTGCTTGTAAGAAAACGCTAAAAAGTTGTTTTTATTCAAAATTACAAAAGATGGTAATAACATTCTTATTTTACCTTATTACATTTACATTCACTGCCTTAAGAAAAAGATTTGATAAAAAGCTGAAAAATTTCTATTGCTCAGAATTTTGTCCTTTTTCTTTGGACTATTTATAAGATTTCGTTATTTTTAAAGAATCTCCACTTTCAGACTTTGTAATTAATCTAACTACAACAGATATAGGAATTTTTGTAAGTATTATTGCAAGTATTTTTTCAAATCAATATCTAAATTTTATGATTGAAATAGATGGAAGTTATTTAGAAGGCGGCGGACAAATATTAAGAACTTCAATAGCTTTATCTTGCATCCTTAAAAAACCTTTCAGAATTTATAACATTAGAAAAAATAGACCTCAACCTGGATTAAAAGCTCAACACTTAGCAGGTGCAAAGTTTGCAGCTGAATTATTAAATGCAGAAGCTAGAGGCTTAGAAATTGGTTCTACAGAAGTTACTTTTATTCCAAAAGAAGAAAACATTCCAGATTTTAAAGAAATTAATATTGGAACTGCTGGAAGTATTTCTTTGTTTTTACAAACAGTTTATCCAATAATTGCATTCTTATCCAATAAAAAAGTTAAGCTAAGAATTATTGGAGGTACTAGCGTATTGCATGCACCAACAATAGATTATTTAGATTTAGTTAAGTTCGAAATTTTAAAATTCTTAGGTATAGAAAGACCAAAAATTAATATTATAAGGCATGGATTTTATCCAAAAGGCAATGGAATAGTAGAAATAGAAATTTACCCGATAAAAAATGTTAAAGGTATCGAATTAATCGAAAGAGGAAAATTTATCAAAAGAATTGCAAGAATCTCTGCAAACGAAAAAGTTGAAAGAATAAATAGAGAAGTTGAAGTTTTAAAAAAATTAGAAAATACTGAAATTTTTGTTAGAAACGAAAAAACTTTAAGTCCTGGATTTTCAGTTACTATTGCATCCTACTTCGAAAATTGTGTTTTGGGTGCAGATAGTTTAAACTCTTCTCAAGAAGCAATAGAAAGTTTAAAAAAATCAGAAAATTCTAATGCATGCTTAGACAAATTTATGGCAGATCAAATTTTAATTTATTTGGCTTTATCTCAAGAGAAATCAATAATTAAAGTTGAAGAATTAACCTCGCATACATTAACAAACATTTATACTATCGAAAAATTCTTAGGAAAAATTTTCGAAATTGATGAAAATCAAAAAATAATAAAGAGAATTTAACTCGCCGGGGGTGGGATTTGAACCCACGCGGGCTTATCGCCCACCGGCTTTCTCTTTGATATTTTACTCATCATTACTCAGCTACCCCAGAGCTTATCATAACTCGAGGCCGGCGCCCTGGTCCAGCTAGGCGACCCCGGCATAATTAATTTATTTTTAACAAAAATCTAACATTTTTATGAAGAATGCCGCCGCATCTGATAAATGATGAAATGGAGTACCTCTGATTAAGAATGATAAATTTTTATAACATCTCTATGATTCAATACATAATCTTTTCCAATTTTTCTTTTATTTTTTACATCTATAGCATACAAAAAGTTTTTAGCTATTTCAGAATGAATTTTTTCAGCTAAATCTATAACTTTTGCATCTTTTTCTAATAAAAATGCGTTAGGCAAAACATTTCCTTTTTTATCGCTAAGTTTATTTTCATTTTCAACAGGAAAAACAACTTTATACTTCATAACATTAAAAACTAATCTATTTAATGCATTAACAACAAAACTTCCATTATTTTTTTCTAACATTTTTCTAATCTTCTCTAATGCATCTAATTGATTTTTATTCAATTCACTTTCTTTCAAAATTTTGAATGATTTAAAATCGTAACTAATTATTCCTTTCTTATCTAACTCTCTAAGTATTAATTCTGATAAAGCGCTGCATTCTACAACTTCTAAATCTAAATTTTCTTTTTTGATAAATTTTCTTAATTCTTCAATATTTTTGTAAGAATTTTCATCATCTATTTTATTTGCTATTATTATCATCTTTTTACTTTCGAAAAGCAAATTTTTTGCAAAAGTATCTAAATCTTTTATTTCATTTATGTGTTTTTCTATGTATTCTCTTTTTATTTTTAAACCGCTAAGCTTTTGAGTTAAAACATCTATTAACTCTTTTTCGTTAGAATAAAATTTTGGAATGTGTTTTTGAATTATTTGCTTGTACCACTGAATTAATTCATTAATCAAAAAATTTACTTCTTCAACTACATTCGAGCTTTCGCTTTCTATTCCTTCTAAGTTTGTTTTTCCACTTGCATCAATTATGTATGCGATTCCATCGACATGATTTATAGAAGATAAGAATTCGTTACCCAAACCTTTACCCTTATGAGCTTCTGGAATTAATCCTGGAACATCCCAAAGAATTATTGGAACGTATCTTATTGAATTTATACAAAAACCGTCTTGAGGATTGCACTTAACATTAAAATCTTTGCATGCACATTCTGTAGATACATATGCAATCCCTTTATTTGGTTTTAGAGTAGTAAATGGAACGTTCGAAATCTTTACATCGATCATTGTAACGGCTTTAAAAAATGTTGATTTTCCTGCGTTAGGTTTTCCCACTAAAGCGATTTCAATCATATTAAGCAACAATAAATAAAAAATTTTTTAATTTTTATTTATAGTGCTTAATATGCGGGGGTCGCCTAGCCTGGTCAAGGGCGGCGGGCTTAAGGTAAAACTTAAGCTTTGATATCGATGATAAGATACCCGCTGGCTTAGTGCCGTCGTGGGTTCAAATCCCACCCCCCGCAAGATTCTTATGAACTTTAAGTTTTGTTTTATTGTGTTTAATATGTTTAACTTTTAAGAAAATATAAATATATTTTCTTTCATCTATAATATTCTCTATGGTAAGGAAAGTTGGTCCTAGTGGAAGATTTGGAGCAAGATATGGAATGAAATTAAGAGAAAAGGTAGATGAAATTGAAAAAATCCAAAGAGCTACTCACATTTGTCCTAAATGCGGATTCAAAAAGTTAAAAAGGATTTCAACTGGCATATGGTATTGCAAAAAATGTAATACAAAAGTTGCATCTTCAGCATATTTTCCACCTGGAATGGAAATAAAAGTGTAATATGTACAGATGTATTAATTGCAAAAGAGTTTATGATAAACTTGAAAGATTAGTTTGCTTAAATTGCGGCGGAAGAATTTTTGAAAAGGTTAGACCACAAAAAATTATAAGAGTTCAAGCAAGATGATTGTAGCAAAACAAGCATTAACAATTAACGAAAACGAAAGCGTAAAGAATGCAATAAAGTTTATGTTAAAAAATAATGTTAGAGATTTAATAGTTGTAAACGATAAGAACGAATATAGAGGCATCATAAGGCTAAGAGATTTAATAGCTGAAAAGAATCAAAACGAAAAAATCAAAAAGATTAAAAAAAGAGATTGTAAAGTTTATGAATTAAATGAACAACAAATTGCTAAAGTCATGCTACAAAACGATTGTTATTTAGCTGCATACTTAGATAAAGACAATAAAGTTCTTGGAAGCGTAAGCATAGATGATCTATTAGAAATAATTAAAGAAAGGTATGGAAATTTAAAAGTGGAAGAAATAGAATCTCAAAACGTAATAATATTAAACCATAACGAAAGCATTTATAAAGCTATTAAAGTAATGGCTGAATATAAAATATCTCACATTCCTATAGTAAAAAATGGAAAACTATACGGAATTGTTTCATCAAAAGACATTTCAGAATTTTTATTAAAAAATGTAAAAGAGAGAGTAAGTCTTGGCGAGCTAATAGGTAAGAAGTTAAAAATTTTCGAAAATCCAATAGAATCTATAGCAACGAAAAAAGTAATTACATATTCTAAAAATGAGAAAATTTCAAATATAATAAAGAAATTTTTATACTATAACATTTCCTGCTTAGTAAAAGAAGATCTAAAAGGAATAGTAACCAAAAAAGATTTGTTAAAACTTTTGGTTACTGAAGAAAAATTAGGAATAGATGTTATTGTAAGCGGAATAGAAAATGTTCCAAGCTATTATAAAGAAAACTTAGATTATTACATTTCTAACTTCTTAAGAATAGCAAAAAAACTTTTTAACTCTGGATTTCTAAAAGTTCATATAGAAAAGCATAGAGATATTTACTCGATTCACTTAGTTTTTAGCGATTATAAAAGAACGTATAGAGTTAGTAGAGAAAGAAGAGAGTTTCTAGATGTTTTACAAGAATGTTTTGATGCATTAAAAGAAAGTGTGCTAGAAGAACATGCAGAAATTTCTAAGAAAATTAGGGCACAAAAAATCTTAGAATATTTAAAAAACTTTTAGAATTAATATTTATGAACAAAACGCAAATAACTGTATTGATTGCATTAGTAATCGCAATAATAAGCTTATTACTGGCTCTAATTCAAAAAGAAGAATTTATAGATTTTACAAACTTAATTCAAACAATTCCATCTTTATCTACTTATGGTTATTCTAAAGTTGATAAAGTAGAAGTTTCTTTTTCTCCAGCAGCAATAGCATTATATGCAAATTGTTATAGATTAATTGGGTATGTTGAAGATGTTCAAGCAAAATCTGTTTATAATGCTTTAAATAAAATAAGGGATTGGAGACCTAATACGCATGATGTAACTATAGATATTTTTAAAGAATTCGGAATAAAAATTATTGATGTTAGAATCGAAAATGTAACAAATAATGCGTACATAGCAAAAATTTTTGTTATGCAAGGTAATAAAATCAGAGAGTTAGATATAAGACCTAGCGATGGAATTGCTTTAGCATTAAGATACGATGCACCAATTTACATAAGAAATGTATTATTAGAAACTAATGGAGAAAAAGTTTGTTAAAGTTTTGAAACAAACTTGTTTCCTTTTATGTAAAATCTTAAGTTTTCATCTAAATCTCTTTTAACACCAATTCTTTTTGATTCAATAATCTCAAAATCTTTGAAGTTAGAATTTGCAACATATAAATAACCTTTTTTGTAAACTTTTGTTCCATTCAAACTTTTATCTATCTTTAATGCTTTTGTTAATTTTCCTGGACCATTAGTTAATTCTTTAATATTTTTAACTTTTCTATTCTCTAGCATAAATTCTATACCTTCTATTGGTTCAACTGCCCTTATTAAAACAGCTCCAGCTCTGTTTCTTTCATGCGCTACAAAATTTAAAAGCCAGTTTGAATGTACCATATAAATTAAAGCTAGCCCAACATCTCCATAAAGCATTTCTACAACATATCTTGGAAAACCTAAATATGCTCTACTTGCCGGATCTTCTTTTCCGTAATAGGCTTCAGTTTCTACTATCATACAAACTAATTTTTTACCATCTATTTCTCTAACTAAATATTTTCCTAATAAATCTTTAGCAACATCCTTTGCATCTCTTTCAAAAAATTTTTTACTCAATATTCTCATTTTTTGCAAAAATTATTACAACATCAATCAACTTTTTCTTTTTCTTGTGAAACCAAAAAGTTTTTGGCAACTCAAACTTTTTTTCTACAAACTTTAAAACACTAAAATTTCTCTTAGATAAAAAATCTGTAAAAAATTCTTTATTTTTTCCATTGGGATTTATAGAACAAATAAAATTTGAATTTTTAGTTGCAAAATCTAAAAATTCTAAATCTTTTATTTTTCCTTGAATTCCAAAAGGTGGATTCATAACAATTAAATCAAACTTTTTTCTAAACTTTATTTTTCTAACATCTGCAATCAAAAAATATATTTTAGATGTTTCAAATTTTTCTTTAATTTTTTCATAGTTTTCCTTAGCTATTCTAATTGCTTCTTTATCTATATCGAATGCGACAACGAACTTAGGATTAAAAAAAGAAATTGCTATAGAAAATTTCGCAGTTCCACATGCAGGCTCTAAAACAATTTTATCTTCAACCAAATTCATTAAGTTTAATTCATTGACTATTTCTGCAATCAAATAGCTAGGAGTTTCATATTGCTCTAATTCTACTTTAGGATTTTCATAAGAACTTAATTCAGATATTATTTGCTCTATTTTTTTCTTCATAAATTGATTGTTTTATTATCGAATAGTTTAATATTGGAATTTTGTATCTTTCTAAATCATCTGGAAAAATTCTAGGACACGCAACATTAACTAAAAAATCTACATTAATTCCTTCTAATTTTTCTGGCAAGATTTCATCGAAAGCAAAAATATAAACTTCTTTTCCTAAGCTTTCTAATTCTTTTTTTACTTTGAAAACATCGAAAAATATTTGACCTTTTTTCCAGCTAACTAATATTCCAACTTTTTTTGCCTCCTTAAACTTTATTAAATTCCATGCAATTATTTTTTCATATTTTTTTCTTAGCTCAGAAATATCTTTTATTTCATTTTTTTCTATGTCGATATAAATTATTGGTTTGTCTTTTATTTCTATCAATAAACCTAGAGGATAAAAAAATCCTTCAGAAATTATTATTATTGCTTCTGCTTCGCTAACTCTTGCAGCTGAAACATTGCAACCTAGAATTTGACCTTCATACTCTAATACTTTTTTCGTATAAACTTTTTTTCCTAAACTTTCTAAAAACTCTTTTAAAATTTTTAAATATTTCACATATTGCAAAGAAGAAACTAAAGCATAGCTATTATGAATAAACTTTTCTTTATTTTTTTCTAATAAATCCTTGAAATCTTCTTTTGGTTCAAAAATCCAATGAATATAAAATGTTGGTAAAGAAGTTTTTACTCCAAAATTTGCATGCCCAATATGAACTATTGCATCGCAACCAAATCTCTTTGCTTCATCGTCTCTAACATCACAAGCTCCATAAGTTGGTTCTAAAGAAAATATAACTTCAAAACCTTCTTTTTCAAATTCGTTCTTAATCTTTTCTATTTCGCTTTTTAATCCTTCAGCTATTTGTATAAATATCTTTTTGAAGTTTTGAGATTTCAATTCTCTAAGTATTTCTATCATTTCATTTTTATTTTCCATACAAATTAAACAATCAAAATTTTTAATAAACTATAGTAAAATCTTATTAACATTAATATTAATCGATAAAGTATATATACCATAGTAAGTTATTTATAATTTTATGACCACTAAAAAGGGTGTAAAATTAATATTGGATGTAAATTTGTTGGTTGGAGCACTTTATTCAATTACAAAAGATGGAGAAGAGAAAAATGAATTTGAAGAAGGTTTTAATAAAGTAGGATTGTTAAAAGAATTATTCGAAGAAAAATATGGAGTCCATACAAAAATAATAGTCAGAGAAAGAGATTTAGAAAGAGCATACGAAATTCTAAAAGGAAGTAAAGAATACTCTTCGAAACTTTCTCAAGAAAAAATTAAAGTTTTGGAAAAGTATCTTTCAAAAAGAAAATTTAGTGGAGATGAGAATGGTTACTCAATTTCTATCAATGGAATAAATATATATGTAGTAAGGAGTAATAAAGAAGATAGATACGTAGAAGAGTTATATAAAAAACATCCTGAATACGTAAAAATTGTAGAAGGATTAAAAAAAAATAGGTACATAGATGGAGGAGATGTAGATTTAATGAAGTTTGTAATAGCCTTTTCTGCAAAACATAATGGAAAAAATTATTACATCTTATTGACTTTAGATGAACGAATATTAAAAGAACGTACAAACATTTGTAGAGTATTGAATAAAGAGAATAAGATATTCATTTCAACTCCAGAAAATCTTTTATACTCTTTAAAGATAGACAAAGGAGATTATAAAAATTTAGAAGAATCATTAAGATTAAACTCTATAATCTACTTTTTTAACTCCGAAAACAAAAATAAAAAGAATAAATAAGTAGTATTTAATAGAAGTACATGAGAAAAATTGCATATGATAAACCAATAGATATAAACGAAATAGGAAAATCAACAGCAATCAAAATTTTAAATGATATTCCTGGACCAGTTTACGTAGAAGAAAAAGTAGATGGAGAATTACACGATACAATAACTGCCTGTATCGAGAAAAACAAATATCTTCTTATCTGCTTTTTTGGTGAAAAAATGCTAACTAAAGATGTTCACATACTAACTTATAAAATTCCTGCTAAAAGATTAGTTTTTGATATAGCTATCTTTTCTGAGAATTTAGATAATCCCTATTATCTTAAACCAGAAAAAGCCGCTTTACTTACATTTTTAACTGGACAAAAGTTTGTTCCAATAGATAAAAAATTCAACAGCGGAAAAGAAGTTTCGATAGAAATTTTGGAAGTTCTTCTATATATGAACTCTAATTTCGAAACCTTTATAAATCCAAAACTCTTTGAAAAAAATAAAGAAACATTTAACAAACTTTTTAACGAAGCTTATAATAATAGAGAAGGTATTGTAATTAAAGTCTATGAAAAACCAGAAAAGCCAATATTTATAAAATATGTTAGAGACGAGTTTGAAGAAGCAAAAAGAATATTCCCTAGAGAAAAATATCCATATCCGTATTTTTATTCAGAAAACATTATAACTCCTTACGACTATGAAAAATTTGTAAAGTATTGGAAAAATATATTTAAAACTTTAGGTATCTATGAAGAAGCTACAAAAATAGCTGAAAAATTGGGAGGCATGAAAAAAATTTACGAACAGTATCTAGAGAATTATAACTTAGAAGAAGTGGAAGAAATTTTTTCTAATTTAAATCCTGAAATAAAAAATTTGCTTGACAAAATACTAAATAAGATTTTTAATAAAATAGAAAAATTATAATTGTTTAAGCTTTCCTATTATTTCGCTTGCAACTTTTTCTGGTTCTTTATTTGCCCAAACTTCTATAAATCTTATTCCTCTTTTTCTTAAATATTCTTCTACAGGCTTTGATTGTTGATAATAAACTTTTAATCTCTCTCTAACAACTTCTGGCTTATCATCTTCTCTTTGAATTAATGGAGAACCACATTTATCGCATTTCATATCTTCTTTTGGTAATATAGCTGGTAAATAATAGTGAATTCCATCTATTGTTTTGTCTATAAAGGTAACATTGTAATTTCCATCGCATTTAGGATTGCTACATATTCTTCTTCCAGAAATTTTCTCTATCAATATTTCGTCATGAATGTTAATTTTTATTACTGCATCTATTTTTGTATAACTTAATAACCATTCTGCTTGTTTAACTGTTCGAGGAAAACCATCTAAGATATAATTGTCTTTCTTTTCATCTAAGATTTTCTTAACAACCTCTATAACAATTTCATCAGGAACTAATAAACCTTGCTTAACATATGTTTCAACTTTTTTACCTAATTCTGTTTGATTTTTTATTTCGGCTCTAAAGAAATCCCCAGTAGATATTTTTTCTATTCCCATTTTTTCTCTTAACATTGCTGAATATGTTCCTTTACCGCTTCCAGGTGGACCAAATATTATTAGCCTCATAAATAGTGAAATAAATTATTAATAAAAATTTTTAATGATAATTTTAGGTGTTTGTGGTTATGCAGCTAGTGGCAAATCAGAAGTTTCTAATTATTTAAAAGAAAAGTATAATTTTGAAGTATTTGAATTTTCAGATATAATAGAAGAAGAAGCAAAAAAATTAGGATTAATTTCAGAGAATTTAAATCTTGAAGAGAAAAAGAGAAAGTTAAGTGAAGTAGGAAAAATAATAAGAGAAAAATTTGGTAGAAAAGATATATTTGCAATAAAAATAATTGAAAAAATAAAAGAAAAGAATTTAGAAAAAGTTGTTGTTAGTGGAATAAGAAGCTTAGATGAATATTTTGCATTCAAAAACGCTTTTGGAAAAAACTTTTATTTAATTTTTTTAGATGTTGATGCAAAAATAAGATATGAAAGAAGAAAACTTCAAGATAAGAGTTTTAATTTAAGTTTTGAAGAATTTTTAGAAAGAGATAAAAGAGATGAAAAAGAATTAAACCTTAAAGAATTAAAAGACTTATCAGATTTCATTATAGAAAATAATTCTAGCTTAGAAGATTTGTATAAAAAAATCGATTTAATAATTTCTTCTCTAATTTAAATTATAGATGAAGACACGACGGTCAACTGAAAGATGAAGAAGGGTGTCGAATTCTGATCACTTATTTTCCTCAGCCTCTAATAACATTTTACAAGCTAATATGTGGCTACATTCTTCTTTTTTTAACGAAAACCACTTACAATCGCAACTAAATTCATCTTTAATTTTATCGTAAATTACATAATGAATATCTTCATAACCTTTAACTGTAAAATGTATCCTTAATTCATTTTCAAAATCTTTAGTGACTCTGCCTTCTCTTAACAATCTTCTTGCTTTAATCTTCTTCCAAGCATATCTTATTCCCATAAAAAGATTATTCGATTCTCTCAAATTGATATATAACTCTTTTTTTAAACACATCTAAATAAATTTTTTCTAAATACCATTCTCCAGAACCTTTTAAAAATATTAATGTTAGAGATAAATCCTCTTCTAGGGGTATTGTTGAAGAACATTCAGTATATATAAACAAACTTCTTTTTATAATTCTTGCTATCTCTTCTCTAATTTCTTTTCCTTCTCTAGCAGTTTTTGATGCACCATATTCTGTGACTATGTCAGCTACTCTATCTCTAAACGGCAACATTCTTGCATCAGCAATAACAAAATCAAAATATACTTCTAATCCCTTTTTTCTAAAATCTTCTGGTAATTTAGGTTCATTATACAAATCTACACCTATATACCAAATATTTCTTCTTTCATTTTTAAACCTATAAAAGGTTTGTCTCAAATTTTGCTCAATTGATATTTCATCTCCACAACCAACATCAATCCAAGTTATTTTTTGCTTACTTAAATTATTAGAATATTCAATAGCTTTGTCGCTAGCAAGATCATATCTTGCATGATATGATGAAAGTCTTATTTTTCCTTTTGGAAATTCATTAAATTCTGTGGTCATAATTAGTATGAATATACACACTTAGGAAATAGTTTTTAAGAGTTACAAACAATGTTAAAAATCGATTAATAATTATCAAATTTTAATCTTAATTTTTCTGAACTCATCGAATCTTCTTTGAATAGTAATCTAAATAGATAACCTCTTTCCAACATATTTAATTCTTTTTTAATTTCTTTCTTATCTTCATCTACTATTATTTTTAAATATATTCCTTTCTCTAGAGCAGAATATAAAGGTTTGAAACTTCTTTTTAATTCTTTGTTAAAGTATTCTGCTTCTTCCGGAGAAAGTCTTTCTTCATTTATTATTTCAGATAAAGATATCAAAGTTTTCGCAGTTTTTTCTATTACTTTATCAACGTCGATATACTTCTTAACACATAATATACCGACATAAAAATTACAATTGTTTTCCTTACCTACACAATAAATTAGTTTGTTGAAATTTAATTCCGCAAATTCTGACTTATAAACAGCTTCGGATGAATACACTAATTTAACATTTCCAAATTTCTCTTTTAATTCCGATGTTAATATCTCTTCTAACTTATTGGAATTATCTAGATTGTATATTTTTTCTGTTAATTCTTTTATATCTATCATAAAGTATTTTATTTAAAATAAATTTTAAACTAAAAAAGTAAGGGTGTAAATCTTTAGGTTCGGTTGATATAAGGAGAGAAGGATTCGGAAAATTTTCTGACAGCCGGGGCCGGGATTCGAACCCGGGATCTGCGGGTTTCTATCGATCATTTTTCACAAAACCCTGCAGCCCGCCGCGTGAAGCCACTCCGCCACCCCGGCATGAATAAATAATAGATTTCAAAAATAATTATTTTCTAATTCTTTCAAGGAATTTTTCAAAACTTTCTTCGATATATTTTTTCTCTAATAGTTTTTTAGTATCTAAATAAGAGTGATAAAAAGAATAGAAGTCTTTAATATTATTTTCGCTAATACTAGAAAAAACAACAATTTTCTTTTCATATTTTTCGAAATTTTTTATTGGAAACGCTTCCATCTTTAGGTTTTTATCACTGTCTATAAATATTGGTTTGTCAAATCCGATACAATCTACTACAATAATTTCTTTAACTTCTTTGAACAAATATTCAAATTCTTTTTCAAAGATTCTATATCCATAACCCCAATATGGTTTTTCAAATGAAAGTTCTTCAGAACCACAAATTAAAAAGAGATTTTCTTCTTTCAAATATTTGCTATTTGTTATGAGACTTAATAAGAACGCTGTCCCACTAGAATTGTCTATTGCGCCGTTTAGAACTGTATCATAATGAGCAAAAATTAGCCTCTTCGAAGTCTTTATGTTACCAACAATAATATTATATCCAGTAAATTTTTCTTTTTTTATTTTAACTTTGCCATATATTTCGTCAGCTTTTAAGACTTTTTGAACATCATTTCTGCTTATTGTTAAAGAAGCAACATAATAAAAAGTCGCTAAAGAGATAGCTTTAGAATATGGATTAAAAGCAATGTTTGGCTCGCTAAAATTTTCTCTTATTAGAATATTAGGAATCAAATTTTTATCCCTAATTTTTCCGCTAACAAAGGAAGATGGTAAAGATTTAATTTCGACGCCATCACATATTAATTTACTCTTTCCGTTTGGAACTTGATTTTTAAATTTTTGAATTTCATAACTTATGCCTTTTTCTTCTAGGAAAGACATTATGAAGTTTGCAGCTAATTTTTCTCTTTTACCTCTTATAGGATAAAATTTTTCTAACTCTTTTATTGCATGTTGAAAGTTTATAAAAAAATTGCTTAAAGGGCTCATAATCTATAGATGTTCATTCAAGTATTTAAGAGTGATTTCTGCAATTGTTCTTTGAACTTCATTTATTTTTAAATCCTCCCTACTTTTTCCGATTTTTTCAATTTCATTTATTGCTTTCTCTACTATTTCTTCAAATACGATAGGAGAAAAAGAAATTCTATAGAAATTTTTCGGATTCCCTCCAATCTTTTTTATTATATCGCTATATTTAGTTATTTCTTCAGCTAAAGGATAATTAATCCTAATAATGGGTAACTCTCTATCAAAAGAACAATATCTAATAAAACCCATCTTTTCTCTTATGAAATTCTCGTCAACAATATCAAAATTTTCAAATAAGTATTTTGCTAACATTATTCCTCTTGATTCGCCACAATGTCCTAAAACATAAAGAGGATAATAATCTTTTGATAGAGGCCTCCAATTATTCTTCTCTTTAATACTTTCTATTATTTTCTCGATACTATTAACTAAATAACTTTTTCCTGTTTTTTCATCTATCAGGTATATTGATGTTGGAATATATCTATACTTTTCTAGTATTCTAAACATATCTCTCATTAAGTTGCTAACATCATAAATTTTTAAATTAATCTTGTTTGAGGAAAACAATTCTTTAATAATAAATTCCTGAATAGGTGTTCCATCTATTTTTAGATTTCTAATCGTTATTCCATCAAGCGAATTAGTATTTAGGTTACTTTTTATTTTTCTTTCAAAGTTAAAAAATTTTACTTTCAATTTTTTTGTTTTCTCATCCAAAAACATGTAAATAGGGTTAACTGCATTTATAATATCACTATTCTTAGAACTGTATGGCAAATCTGCAAAGTAAAATAAATAGAGCTCATTATTTTTATTGTTATTCTCATCTATAATTTTTTCTAGAACAAATGTTTGCAAAACTTCGTAATTCAGAATATGAATTTGTCTATGTAAACCTAATGATTGTAATTTAGATGTTAAATCTTCTAATTCTTTCAAAGTCAATTCAACATTTTTCTCATCGATATTATATAAAGATTTTAATGTTCTTTTTAAACATTCTCTCCATTCTTTGTCTTTTTTATCTCTTTCTTGTTTTAATTCTCTAAATGTTTTATCTGGATTTATGTATGGTATAAGAGGTACTGAAGTTGAGAATAATAATACTAAACTTTCATTGTGGGGGTCTTATGGTTTTATTACCACACCCCCAAAGAATAATCTAGAAAATACAAAAAACCAAAATGCAAAAAACATATACATAAAATAAGCTAATGAGATTTTTCTTTCGACAACATTCAAAATTTCGCTTTTATTCATAATTACTTAATCTTTAATATATCGAAAAAAATTTATACCTTTCGTTTAATATTTTGATATTATCCTAAAATTTATATGATAGATGTTCATTGCCATTTAAGTATAAAAGAATTTAGAAATTCGAAAAATCCCTTAGTAGATAGAATAGATGAGTATAGAAAACATTTAAAGGCAATAATAGATTCTGCACCAACTTTTGAAGAAGCAAAAACATCTTTAGAACTTTCAGAAAAGTATAAAAATTTCGTTTTTAGCTCTTTAGGATTACATCCTGTTGATGCATTAAATTATACTGAAAAACAGATAGAAGAATACTTAGAATTCATAAATGAAAATAGTAAAAAAATAGTTGCGATTGGCGAAATAGGTTTAGACTATTATTGGGTAAAAGAATCTCACAAAATCGAGAAACAAAAAGAAATTTTCAAAAGATTTATTGAAACAGCAAAAGATTTAAAAAAGCCAATAGTAATTCATGCAAGATTAGCTTTTGAAGATGCTTTAAAGATTTTGATTGATGAAGATGCAAAAAAAGCTTTATTTCACTTTTTCGATGGAAAAGTTAAAGTTGCGAAAGAAATAGTTAAAGAAGGATATCTAATAAGCATTAATAACCAAATATACAAAAATCCAGCGATTCAAAATGTTGCAAAAGAAATAGATTTGAATCATCTTGTTTGCGAAACAGATTCTCCATGGGCGGGCATAGGAAAAGAAATTAATGAGCCAATAAATGTAAAAATTTGCATAGAAGAAATTGCAAGAATTAAAAACTTACCAAAAGAAGAAGTCGAAAAAATAACAGATATGAATGCAATAAATTTTTTCGAATTAGAAATATGAATGAAAATCTAAAAGAAATTGCTAAAGCAGAAATAGATAAAATGGAAAAAGTTTTTGAGAATTTAAAAATCATCGAAAATTCTGAAGTTATCGATTTGGCAAAAAGATATTTCGAAGATGCAAAATATTTTTTCGAAAAAGAAGATTACATAAGAGCCTTTGAAGCAATAGTTATTAGTTGGAGTTACATAGATGCTTGCCTACATTTTAAAAAAGTCGAAATTCCAGAAGATTTGAAAAAATATTTTACTGTTTGAACTTTCTCATAAACTCTAAAACTTCATATTCTTTTGCTTCTACTACACTTCCAAAACTCATAACATTTAATGCAGCAACAGCAGATGCAAACTTTAAGGCTTGCTCAACATTCCTAAACCTAAAGTAATAATGAACGAAACCAGCAGTAAAGCTATCTCCAGCGCCTAATGTACTTACTACTTTAACATTAAAGGCTTTTTGTTTAATTCTAGAATTTAAATCATAATAAACAGAACCTTTTTTTCCTAAGGTTATTATTACTCTTTTAAAATGTTTTAACAAAACTTTTGCTGCTTTATTAATGTTTTTCGAATTTGTAATTTCTTTTGCTTCTTCATCATTCAAAATTATTAGTTCTGCGTTTTTAAAAATGTTTAACAATCTTTTCTCTTTTCTTATTACTGAAATGCTAGGATTAAAAACAAAGAATTTATTATATTTCTTAGAAAGTTCAAATAGCTTTTTATAAATTTCATAAGAATTTTTTCCACAACTAGTTGCTATTATTACATCGCTATTTTTAACGAATTCTTCTTTAATATCATTAGCTTCTAAATTTTCCGAAGCACCTTTACTAGCTAGAACAATTTTTTCTCCATCTTTCATTAAAATTACAGAAAATCCAGTAGATTCTTTATCATAAGAAATATAAGATTTTACATTGTGCTTTTTCAAAAAATCTAAAATATAATTTGCATACAAATCTTTTCCAACTCTTGAAACTAAATAAACTTCGTTACCTAAATTAGATAAAGTGCATGCAACATTCAGTGCTGAACCACCAACTGAAAATTCTATTAACTCTAAATTATATTTACTACCTAAATTCAGAATCAATTTGCCTTTAGAAACCTTAACATTATCTTCGAATTTACAAACAATATCTATTAAAGCACTTCCAACAACTAAAGCTCTCATAAAATTTTATCGATTTCTCTCAAAAACTTTAGTTTATCTTTGAATTTTGCAAAGGCACTTGCTATTAAAACTCCTTTAGTTCCTAAATCTTTTGCAATTTTCACATCTATAGCTTCAGAAATTCCTGCGCCGCAAATAGGAATACTTTTAACTATTTTAACGAATTCTTTAAGACTTTCTGCTTTATACTTTGAAATTGCTTTTCCAGTTCCTATTAATTCTGGAACTTCGTATGCAATATAAATTGGATTTAGCTTATCTATGATTTTTGCTTCTTTTAAATCTTTAACGCAAACCATAGTTTCTAAACCAATTTTTTTAGAATAGTTAACAAACCTTGAAATATCTTCATAAGAAATTCTGTTTTCAAAATGATTCAAAAGAATTCCATCAAATTTTAAATCTTTTAAATATTCTAAAGGAATGCTACCAGTAAAACTTCCATAAGTTTCTGCATATTTATTCAGCGAAGTATAAAGTTTCACATACTTTCTTCTTAAATTAGCAACAAAACTAACATCTGCAGGATTTACTATTGCAATAACTTTTATGTTTTTGAATTTCTTATCTATTTTTTTAATAACTTTTCTTGCATTTTTACCAATTAACTCTTTGTATGCCTTAAAGTTCAAAGCTACAATCATAATTATTTTATGTTCAAAGATTTACTAAAAGATAAAATTCCTAAAGATATACTAGAAAAAATTCCAAGAAGTTTTGATATTATTGGAAGTAAAGAAAAGGCTGTTGCAATAATTGATTGGGATGAAAGTTACGATAATTATAAGCAAGAAATTGCAAATGCAATAATGAAAGTCAATAAAAATATTAAAAGTGTTTTATTCAAAAAAAGTGCTAGAAAAGGTGAGTTTCGATTGTATGATTTCGAAATTGTTGGAGAAGAAAATACAGAAGTTATTCATAAAGAATTCGGATATTTATTAAAATTAGATCCAAGAAAAGTTTATTTTTCTCCAAGAGAGGCTACAGAAAGGCAAAGAATAGCTTCTATGGTTAAAGAAAACGAAAAAATTTTATATTTGTTTAGTGGTATAGCTCCTTTTGCAATAGCGATAGCAAAAAGAATTAAAAATGTAAAAATATATTGCGTAGAAATTAATAAAGTAGCGATTAAATATGCAGAAATAAATAAAAAATTAAACAAAGTCGAAAACAAAATATTTAATATAATTTGTGACGTGAAAATTTTAAAACTTAAAGAAAAATTTGACAGAATATTAATAACATTGCCTTTATCGAAAGAAAACTTTTTGTTAAAAGCTTTGGACTTTGCAAAAGATGGAACAATAATCCACTATTATAATTGGGGTAAAGAAGAAAATCCATTTGAAAACGCAATGAATCATTTAGAAGAAGCTAAAAATAAGTTCAATATAAATTACGAGATATTAAACAAAACTATAGTTCTTCCATATGCTCCAAAAATATATAAGGTAAGGATGGATTTAAAGGTCTACTTCTGATTATTTACTCCTCTTCTTCTTCAAATTCTTCCTCTTCTTCCCACTCTTCTTCAAAGTCTTCTTCGTCCCAGTCTTCTTCTTCCCACTCTTCCTCTTCCTCTCCTTCCTCCTCTTCTTCTTCTTCGTAGTATTTGAAGACCATACAAAGATATAAAAATTAAATATTTATATTTTTCTGTTTTTTATTGCATAAAAACATAAATATTTTAGGGTGGGGCCTCCGGCGGGGGGCTGGGCCTCCCCTACGGCAGCTTTTTGCTGCCGTGGCAAAAGGTCCATAACGGCCGCCGTAGCTTAGGGAAGGTAGGATAGCTCAATAGGATCCAGCCTTAGGCTATGAAATAATCACTCCTGCAGGGCAGTCAGTACAGCGAACCTGGTGAGGCCCGAAAGGGAGCAGCCATAAGCTGTGCTGGCTGCGTTTGCAGGAGTGATTATGAGCCGATGGCTGGGTTAATCCTATTGGGCTATCCTATCGACCCTAAGCGCGCCCCACCCTATTAATCTTTTAAAATAAAGTAAGTAATTATATTAGTATGGCAAAAAGAAAAAAAGAAAATAATTTTAATGTATTAATATTAGCAGTGTTAGTTATAATAGTTGGAGTTGTTTCTATTTTCATTAACTTACAAAAGTACCTAGGAGAAACGAAAAAAATACAAAATGTAGAAAAACCAATTACACAATTTTTTTCTTCGTTTTCCTCTAATTATACGAGAGTAGAATTTCCTTTATTAGCTATAGATGAAAACGGAAACGGAGCAGTAACAAAACTAATAGTTGAAATAAAAAATGGCACTGGAAAAGTTTTAGTAAACATAGAAAATTTATTATTTTGGGTAGACACTCAAAATTCCATAAGAACTGCCAAAAATCTCGCAGAAAAAATAACAAAAATAAATACATCGAACTTAGATATAATATATACAATAGAAGTAAATGCATCCCTAGTTGGAGGACCTTCTGCAGGCGCAGCTATTACAATAGCTACTATAGCTGCGTTAACTCAAAAACAAGTTAATAAAGATGTAGTAATTACAGGCACTATAGATGAAAATGGAAATATTGGAGAAGTTGGTGGTATAAAAGAAAAATGTAAAGCAGCAAAAGATTACGGAGCAAAAATTTGTTTAGTTCCAAAAGGCCAATCAAAAGAAATTGAATTTATCCCAAAAAGAAGTTGTACTCAGATAGGAAATTTTGAAGTTTGTAGAATAACTTATGAAATAAAAGAAATAGATATTTCAAAAGAAATTGGAATTAGCGTAATAGAAGTTTCAAATATTTACGAAGCAATGAAATACTTTTTTGAATAAATGTTTGTGAGAAATATTATAAACATTTTTATAGCCTCTCTTTTTTGTGGAATCTCTTTTGGATACATTTTTTCTTTAAATTTTCTTAATTCGTTTCTTTTAGCATTTGGTATGTTGTTTATTTCCTTTTTAGTTTCATATTGGTATTCAGAGAAAAGTTATATTAAGCCTGTTTTCGATCTGTTTATTCCTGGAATGATAATTTCGTTATTACTCATATTTTTTAAACTCCCAATATTTCCTATACTTTCTATTGCAGATGTTTATTATTATGCCAAAGCAAGAAAAATATTCGAAAGAAAAATTTCTTCTTTAGAAATAGGAAAAATAGCAAAAATTTTTCTTTTAATTTTATTTTTATTTAATATATTTGGTATTCTAATAAAAAATTTTTATATTTCTTTTCTTTCTTCCTTGCTAATACTTTCGTTTTTAATTCCTTACAAAAACTCTTTCGGTTCTATACTATTTTTTTATGATATTCAATTTTTTGCTATTATACTAATATCTTCACTAATATTTTTATTTATCTCTTTCAGTTTTATGTTTTAAAATTATTATGGAAGCTTGGAAATTACATGCAATCTTACATATTATAATACCGATAATCGTATTTTCACTTTCTTTCATTTATATTCAAGAATTAAGTTTATTGGAAAGATTTATAGCAATATTTTTGGGTTCTTTAATTCCAGATATAGATCATCTAATTTATTTAAAATATATAAGATTTAGAAATTTTAAAGAATTTCTTTTGTTTAACATTAAAAGCGATAGATATAGAAGAGGGTTTTTACTATTTCACAATTTCATTTTTATATCCATTTTAGCAGTATCTATACCTATAATAATGTTTTTCAGCATTTTTTGGGCACTCTTCTTTTTAGCTTTTTTAATACATTTAATATTTGATTTTTTTGAAGATAGAATATTAATACGAGCTACTTCTTATTGGAAGTTTGGAAAATAAGGGCCCGTAGTCTAGCGGTAGGACGCCGCCCTCACGCGGCGGAGAGCTGGGTTCAATTCCCAGCGGGCCCAACAACTTTAATTTAATAATTTCAAATAGAATTGACTAACATTTTCGTATAATTTAAATCAAAAATTTCGCCGGGGGTGGGATTTGAACCCACGCGGGCTTATCGCCCAGCGGATTTCTTTCTCTTTTACTTTTTGCATCATTAAATCAGCTTCACGCCAATCTATCACTCAAGTCCGCCGCCCTGGGCCAGCTAGGCGACCCCGGCATATAATTAAGAGTTTTTTTTTGAAAAATAAAATTTTTTGGGGCCGCCGAGATTTGAACTCGGGCCACCGGCACCCCAAGCCGGCGTCGCTGCCAAGCTAGACTACGGCCCCATATAAAAATTTAAGTTTAGAAATTACATTTTATGAAAGTTAGAAAAGAAGAATACGAAATAATTAATTTATTAAAAAAATTCGAAAGGCTTAGCTTTGAAGAGTTATTAGAAAAAATTAAGTTAAAAAAAGATCAACTAGAAAGATTATTACAAGAACTAAAAGAAAAAAATCTTATAGAAATAGAAGCCATAGAAAAAAAGTTTTATAGATTAACTGAAGAAGGTAAAGAATATTTAGAGCAAGGATTACCAGAAAGAAAAGTCTTAGAATTAATCTCTAGCGGAATAACTAATGTTGGGGAACTTTCAACAAAATATAAAAAAGCAGATATCGGAATTATTTGGTTAAAGAACGATAAACTAATAAGCATTATAAAAGGAGAAGTATCACTAACTGAATTAGGTAAGGAATATTTAAACAAAAAAATGCCAAAAGAATTGCTTTTAGAAAAATTCAAATATGAAATTTTTGAAGAAGAAATTCAAGAAAAAGAAATTTTGCAAGAATTTTTAAAAAGAAAAATTGTAGAAGAAAAAATCGATAAAAAAAGATTTATAAAGCTAACTGAAAAAGCTAAAAGCGAAACTTTTGAAATAGCTGAAGAAGAAATTACTCAATTAACTCCAGAAATTTTGAAAAGAGGCTTATGGAAAGGAAAAGCTTTCAAAAAATATGAATTAGTAAGTGCTGGAAGAATTCATTATGGAAAAATTCACTATTATAATAGAATTCTTAACGAAGTTAGAAAGTTTTTAATTTCTAGAGGTTTTCAAGAATTTAAGGGAAAAATTATAGAAATAAACTTTTGGAATTGCGATGCATTATTTATGCCAAGCAGACATCCTGCTAGAGATATTCATGACATATTTTTTATAGATACTAATCAACTTGCAGAAATAGATAAAGAAATTTTTGAAAACGTTAAACAAGCACATTTAGGCAAATATTCTAAAGGCTGGGGATATTTTGATGAAGAATTAGCAAAAAAATACATATTAAGAAGTCATAATACTTCAATAAGTGCAAGAGTTCTTTATAAAATAAGTAAAAAAGAAGTTGACATTCCTTTAAAAATGTTTGCAATAGATAGAGTTTTTAGACCAGATACAATAGATGCAAGACATTTCATAGAATTCGATCAGTTAGAAGGAATTGTTGTTGACGAAAACATAAACTTCAGCAATTTATTGTATACTTTAAAAGAGTTAGTAGAAATTTTTGGAAGTAAAGAAGTGAAATTTAAGCCAGCATACTTTCCGTTTACTGAACCAAGTGTTGAAGTTTTTGTAAAAATTGGTAATAAATATGTAGAAGTTGGTGGTGCAGGAATTTTTAGAGAAGAAGTTGTAAAACCATTCAACATAGATGTGCCGGTTTTAGCATGGGGAATAGGTATTGGAAGGTTAGTTATGCTAAAAACAGGAATAGATGATATAAGAAATATAATGTCTTCAGACATAGAATTTTTAAGAAATATGTAACATGCCAACTTTTGAATTCGATCTAAAAAAATTAAAAGATGAGTTAAAAATAGAAGAAAACAAAAAGTTAGCTGAAATAATAGAAAGTTTTAAACCAGAAGTCGAAGAAATAAGCGAAAACAAAATTAAAGTTACTATTACTCCAGATAGATGTGATTTATATTTTGAAGAAGGCTTCATTAAAGCATTAAAAGATTATGTTTTTGGTGGAATGATTAAAAAAGTTGAAATGGAAAATTCTGGCATAAAAGTTTATTATAAAAATGTTGTTAGATGTAGGCCTTATTTTTCTTGTTTTGTAGTAAAAGATATAAAAATGAATGAAAACTTATTGAAAAAAATTATAGAATTTCAAGAAACTTTGCATAAACATTTAGGTAGAAACAGAAAATTGGTTGCAATAGGAATTCACGATTTAGATAAAATAGAAGGAAGTATTAGATATTCTGAAGCATTACCTAACGAAAAAATGATTCCATTAACTTATGGTTCTGAATTAACTTTAAAAGAAATTTTGGAAATAACTGATAAAGGAAAAGAATATGGAAAATTGATTTATGAACCTTATCCAGCAATCTATGATGAAAAATCTATAATATCTTTTCCACCAATATTAAACTCAGAAAAAACAAAGTTAACAACTAGCACAAAAAACATTTTCGTAGATATTACTGGCACAGATCAAAGAGTTGTAGAAATAGCAACAAAGCTTTTAATTTATTTCTTTTCCTTTGTTGGCATACCTCAAAAAGTTTATCTTAACGATGAAGAATTTCCAAAAATAGAAAATGAAATAGTTAGAATTAAAAGAAGTGAAGTTGAAAAATTCTTAGGAATTAAACTTTCTGTTGCAGATATTAAAAACTTGCTAGAAAGAATGGGCTATGAATGCATAACATTAAACGAAGAAGATATAGATGTTGTAGTTCCTTTCTATAGGGTTGATATATTGCACAAATACGATATTTTTGAAGATATTGCAATTGCATATGGATATAATAACATAGAGTTAAAGTCCTTAAAAGTTTATACTCCTGGAAAAATTCATGAAAGAGAAGAGTTAGAAAATAAAATTAGAGAAGTTTTGATTGGAATGAAATTTTTAGAAATAATTACTCCAACATTAATTAGTAAAAAAGTTTTGGAAAAATCAAAAATAAAAGATGTTACAACTAAGGTTTTAAATCCAGTAAGCGAAGAATATGAATATTTAAGGAATTATTTGTTTCCAAGCACTTTACTTTTCTTATCTAAGAACATTGCAAAAGAATATCCACAAAATGTTTTTGAAATAGGTTATGTAGTAAAGAACTTAGATGAATACAGACATTTATGCATTGCTTTATGCTATGAAAATTCTAATTTAGCAGAAATGTTATCGATAATAGAAGAATTGTTCAAAAACTTAAATTTAAAAGTTAGATTTGAAGAAAGTAATTTAGAATATTTTATTCAAGGAAGACAAGCATACATAATAGCTAATGAAAAAATTGTTGGATTTGTTGGAGAAGTTCATCCAGAAATATTAGAGAATTTTGAAATATTCATGCCAATTACTTTAGCCGAAATAAACCTTTCAGAAATTTTGAGTTAAAAAATAAAGTATATTATGGAAGAGAAACTTTTAGAAAGGGCTAAAAAGTTTTTAAAAGAAGCAGAAGATGATATTAAAAAAGAGTTTTATGATTTAGCTATTTTTCATTTAGAGTAAGCACTACAACTTTTAATAAAATATATTTTAGCTGAAGAAGTTAAAAAAGTTAAACCAGATTTAGCAAAATTTTTGAAGAAAAATGAAAATTTTCTATTAGAATTAGAAAGAACTTATATTGTGCTAGATTTTTTAACTTTGTAAAGAAAGTTTTTGAAAAATGGGCATAGAAATTGCATTAGATATACAATTCATAGCGATTTAGATGTTTTAGTAATTAGTAAAAATGCTGAAAAAGTTAAATATGAAGATGTAATTCAAAGAGTTGAAAAAATTATAAAGAAAAATTAATTGGAGTTGAAATTCATTTAGTAACTCCTGAAATTTTTGAAAAATGGTATAAAAGATTTTTAGATTATTACGAAGAGCTTTAAAAATAAGTAAACAAGGCATAAAGTATTATTGCTAAGATTATTCCTAAGGCAATCACTAAGAAAATGTTTTTAATTAGCCAAATAAAAACAATTATTGCTAAAATTATTAGAGCTATGTATAAAATATTTTTTGTTGTTTGATCTAAGGATTTTAAAAAGTTTCCAACTAAATTTTCTAAACCCAATGTTTTAAAAATAAAATTTCCAACATAGTTAGAAAACTCTTTTAAAATATCCAAAAATTGAAAATTTAAATTTTCCAAAATCAATAAAAATATTAATGCTATTTGAATCATACAAAATATAATTTTTTATCTATAAATACAAATGCTTTTCCTCCCTTATGTAAAGGAATTTTCCAAAACTCTTTCAAACCATATTCATCTAAATTCTTTCCGTCGTAATTAACAACTTCAGCAATATAGAGAGCTACTTCTACAACATCGATTTTATTTATAACTTTTGCTTCTAAAAATGCCAAAGAATTTTCTAATATCGGTACATCTAATATTTTGCCTCTAATAACTTTTAAATTGAATTCTTTTACTTTATTTATTTCTTTTCCGCTTGTTGTTCCTAATTTCCAGATTAAATTTATATCATCGATCAAATTTACTGAAAATTGTTTATATTTTTCGATTAATTGATAAGTGTATTGCTCTTTATCGCAAGCCAAACATATAGATGGAATGTCTTCAGCAACAGGCATTACCCAGCTTGCTGCCATAAAGTTTATTTCGTTATTATTAAAACTTCCCGAACCTATTACATATACTGGCCTTGGATGTAGAAGATAGTAAAATTTTTTAGGAAGCATAAAAATTATCTCATATAAAAAGCTTTATTTCTGAAAAATATGTAATTATGTAATTCTTCAATTACCTATTTTGTCTAGCTTGTCTTATATATATATCCATGAGAAAATTAACAGCTGCTTCTATCCAGTTTTTCATATCTTTTAAAGTCCTTTTAGTTTCTTCATCGACCTTTACACCTTGTTCTTCTATTATTCGAAGAACTGTATTGACTGCGTTTAATAATGAGTTTAATCTTTCTAATGCAGTATTAACACTACCTTCTAGCTGTTGTAATTTGTCTTTGTGTTCATCAAATGCAGCACGGATTTGAGAAATCACTGGTTGAATATCCGTCTGAAAGACATTCTTAATTGCTGATACAACATTACTTACATATTCTTTATCAAGTTTTTGAACAGATTGAGCTAAACTATTAAGATTTCTTTCCATACTCTCTAGTCTCGGTAGGAGCCTCTCTTCTATCGATTTTTGTATATCACTCATCAATTTCAAAAGAGTTTGTTGTTCAATAACCTTAATTTTACTAATTATTCCATCAATTATTCTTTTTGGAATTATGGAAAGAACGGCAGCCATTAAAACAGCTACTCCACCCCACATTCCATAGGCAAACAAGTCAAGTAAGAAATATCCTATCAGCTGTCTTGCTCCATAAAGTGCTATAATAAATGCCATTACTCTTGTAATATTTTTTCCTAAACCTTGATCGCCTCCAAAGAAAGATGGTAAACCAATAGCATTAAATATTCCATAAGTAAAAGCAAACAGAAAAGCAAACGGTAATATCACTGCAAAAATAAGGAAACTTACTTGCGATAATATATCTCTTGGTTTAGCATAATAACCTGTCAAAAAACAAGATGTCATCTCTATCCATCCAGCATAAGTTTTGCATGGTGCAAATTCGACGCTTCTAAATTGAATAGGGATATAATTTATAAAAAGAAATATAGCAACCATAGAAATACCTATAAATATTATCAAAGAACCTAAAGAGGAATATATTTTTGCCATCGTCATCATTGAATCATCACTACCTGCACTCCTTAATACAGAGAGGTATGCCAAATATTCTAATACACCACCAATTACTACTACAATAAATGCAAAAGCCAAAAACGAATGAATAAACCCAAATCCAATTAAAAAACTATAAAATGATGGAAGAAATATTGGTGAAAATATTAATAAGAGAGGTATAACATCCCTCCGTAAGAAGAATATTTTTGCTTCCTGATTATTAATCTTTTTTGTTATCGGTCTTTTTCCCGTTATAATATCATAAGCAATTTTTGCTATCCATATGAAACCAATAATAGAAAGAATTATGCTAACATAGAAAATAATGGTTTCTAAAAATTTAGCATCTGGATTTTTGACAAGATCAGCAATTTTAGCTTTAACTTCTTCAGGAGTGGTTTGTGAAAATGCAATAAAATTAATAATTAGAACAAATGCTAAAAATAAAACGATTAGAGTTTTTATAATGTCTAATCTCAAACTACCTTTAAACATAAAATTATTACCCATTATAAAATATTTATTTTATCTTTCGTATATACTAAAAACAAACCAAAATATATAAGTTTATTGCTGATTTAATTATATGGACTACCAAAAAATAATATTATATCCATACCAAACAGAAAAAGCAATAAGATTAGCCCAAAAAGAGAATAAATTAGTTTTCGTTGTTGATAGAAGAGCTAACAAATTACAAATTAAAGAAGCTATTGAAAAATGGTTAAATGTTAAAGTTGAAAAAGTAAATACATTAATAACCAAAAAAGGGTTAAAAAAAGCATATGTGAAATTAAAAAAAGAATATAATGCCAATGAAATTTTAGCAAAACTAGGAGTTATTTAAATCTAAATTAAATTTATTGCTATTCTTTGAATTTTGAAAAATTATGAAATTGTTTCGTTTTAGTAAGAGACAAGGAAAAAGATTATTCGGCCCGGCCCGGGATTCGAACCCGGCCTAGGGGCTCCACAGGCCCCTGTGCTGCCGCTACACCAACCGGGCCATAATAAAATTAACAAAAATTTAATTTTTTGAACTAAACTTATTAAATGATAGAACTGGTAGAAACAATATTAACAATAATACTTATTCCTTTAGTATCAATACAAATTTCTTGGATTATTTTAATATTTCTTTCCTTTTTCAAAAAACCAAAAACAAAAGAAATTAAAAACTTGCCAAAAATAACAATATTAATTCCAGCACACAATGAAGAAAAAAATTTACCAGAACTAATAGAAAATCTAAATTCCTTAGATTATCCAAAAAATAAAATAGAAATCCTTATAATAGAAAATGGTAGTAGCGACAATACATATAAAGTTGCAAAAGAATTAGAAAAAAAATATAAAAACGTAAAGGCATATCACTTAAAAATAAGCAACAAAAGTATTGCATTGAATTTTGGATTAGAAAAAACAAAAAGTGAATACGTATTAATATTGGATGCAGATACAAGATTAGAAAAAGATTCATTGAAAAATTCATTAAAATACTTTGTAGATAATGTTGCTGGAGTAACTTTTTCTATTAGAGTTAAAAACAAAAACAAAATTATTGCATACTTTCAAAATGCTGAGTATATGTTTTCAAATTTATTAAGAAAGGGATTAAACTTATTAAAAGAAGGTAGCGTATATATTTGGGGATGCGCAATAATTTATAAAACGAAAATACTAAAAAAAGTAAAGTTTAGAGAACTAGCAACAGAAGATATAGATACAAACTTAAGAATTCAATCCTTGGGTTATAAAATAATTTACGCAGAAGATTGCATAGGTTATACTGAAGTTCCTGAAAAATTAAAAAACTTTGTAAAACAAAGATTAAGATGGTATTCAAACTCTTTTTTAATATTAGATACATACGTTTCTAATTTTAATAAAATGAATAAAAGTCTAAAATATTATTCTGTACCATTTTTAATTTTCTTTTGGTTGCCTTTCTCTTTCATAGTATTACCTCTAAATGCCTATTCAATAAGTTATTGGCTCCAATATCAAAAAACCTTGGAAGATTATATTATTTATTTTATTAATTGGTTTTCGTTTTTCGGAATAATTAACGGAATTTATAAAGTTTATATTGGAGAATGGATTTTAAAGCCTATAATGATTTTTGGATATGCAAGTGGAATAATTACATTTTTCTTAATAATCTTTGCGCTTATATACTATAAACAATTAAATCCAAAAAACTTTTTATTACCAATTTTTTCTTTTCCATACTTCTTTTTCATAAACTTACTTTATGTAATTTCTTTCATAATCTTTTTAGTAAAATCTAACAAAATGCCCTGGCTAAGATAAACTAAATATCCTCGTACTTTTTAGCTTCTCTTTCACTTAAATACTTTTTCATCGTCTCAAAATTTCCAATTTTTGGTGTTTTAATCCAATAATAGTTATTAGTAAACAATGCCCTAATGAAATAAATTGAGTTATTTATTGCAGTTATTGGGCCTAAAAACAAACAAAGCATTATAGTTTCTAATGGGCTAGAAATTTTTTCTCTAATAGAAACAAAAATACTTAAAACAATAAAACCACTTGTTAATGCAAAAATAGTAAAAAATCTGATTACATCTTCTAGTGTTATTGGTTTTGGAGAACCTGTTAACCAAGCTATTGAAGAAAAAATAAATGATAACGCAGCAATTAAAGAAAACGAATAAAATATTATTGGAGAAAAAATTATAAGTCTCTGTAACATGGAAAAGTTCTTATTACTCATTATTTCTCTAATGTTTTCTATTAAGCTCCTTGTAATTCCAAAAACCCATCTTCTTTGTTGTCTAAGAAAATGATATAACTTTGTTGGAACTTCTCCTTTTGCTTCAAAATTGTATAAATACAAAACTTTATAACCTTTTGCTAATAGTTTGATGCTTAAATCGAAATCTTCAGTTAAATTATTAGCATTCCATCCACCAACTTCTCTTAAATATTTAGTTCTTACTGCCATTGCAGTTCCGCCGCCAAAAGCAATAGAGAAAAGACTGTAAATTCTCAAAATAATACTATAATGAATTAATTGTAACAGAGACGCAAATTTAGATATGTAATTATTTCTTTTGTTAATGAAATTTTGTTTTGCCTGTACTAATGCAACTTTTTCGTCTTCAAAATATTTCACTATTTTTTTCAAAAAATTTTTTGGAACTATCCAATCTGCATCGAAAACAACTATTATATCTCCTTTAGTATAATTTAGTGCATAATTAAGCGCTCCCGGCTTAAATCCTTCTCTACTATTTCTTCTCAAAATTTTTACTTTGTCTTTATATTTATCTATTATTTTTCTAGTTTTCTCATCTGTACTATCATCTACAACAATTATTTCATATTTAGATTTTGGATAATCTAATTTTAAACAACTTCTTATACATCTTTCTACTATAGGATCATTATAAACTGGTATTTGAATTGTCACAAAAGGATAAAATTTTCTGCCAGATAATTTAATTTGGCTTTTATTTCTTAAAAAATATGAAAAAATTAGAAAGAAATAAAACAAAAAAGATAATAAAATTAATGGATATAAAGTCAAATTATACAAAAATAAACTTATTTCATGTATTTGTTCTTTCATACTAATATATTATGAAAAACTTTAAAAAAGTTTTAATTTTTAGCATTGCGTTTTCCTTAATATTTTACATTTTAGGAATAATTAGTGGGATGAAAATTTTCGAGTTCTTTTATTCTAAAAATCTGGAAAAGTATGAAGAATTAGAAAAGGAATTAACAAACATCAGAAAAAATCTAGAGAGTTATGTTTTTACGAGAGATTGTGAGTATTTAAAAAATTATTTAAACTTAATAAAGAAAGAAGTTCAAATATACAGAGAATACTTGCCATATAGATTAGAGAATTTAACAGATATTTATTCTCCTTTTCTAAATGAATATTATAAAATTCAAGCATTAATTTGGCTAATAGCTAAGGAATATGAAAAATGCAATAAAAACTATAAAACTTTGCTATACTTTATAGATAATAATTGCTCTTCGTGTATTAAGCAAGGAGAAGAAATTGATAAAATTAAAGATTATCTTATTTCAAAAAATATAGAAGTAGATATTTTTACAGTTGGAATTAATGTAAATTATCCATACATAAGAAAAATTAAAGAAGAGTTTAATATTTCATCTGCTCCTTCTTTTATTTTTGATTCTACTGTGTTTAATTTTATTACTTTTGAAGATTTTATAAATATAACTAAAATCTAGAAAAGATAATAGAAACGAAATAGTAAAAATTTGAATCCATGCAATTAATAAACCAATGTCTCTCAAAACAATAGCACTATAAAGATATCTAAACAAAGTGAAAGGATTTAAAAAATTCTGAAAAAAATTTAATAAATATTCTGCTTTTTTCCAGTATAAAAAATCGTTAATAGCAAAAAGAAGAGAAAAAACAAAATAAAAGATTATAAACCTAAATAGAGTGAATTTGAACATATTTCTTGGGAATTATTAAAGTTCCTTCACTTACATCTCCTAACTCTTCAGTCAAACCTTTAAAATGCATATAAGCTATTAATGCGCAAACAGTAGCGTCTAATTCATGCAAATTCTTAATTTCATTTTCGAAGCTAACATACTCTTTTAAAAAATTTAATATTTTGTCTTTTTCTTTTCTTGGAATACCAAAAATATCATAAAACGCACCAGGAAAAGTTTCTATAACTTTATAACCTAATTTTTCTAGTTCGTTTTTTAGTTTTATACCTCTTAAAGTTAACATTCTCATAGGTCCTAAGGTTATCGGAAAGAATTTTATTTTATATTTTCTTAACTCTAAATCGCATTTTCTGAAATGTATATTATTTTTTTCATTTATATCTCTTCTTCCTTTTGGCAAAGATAATGGAGCATCTATAGCAATTACTATAGGCTTATATTTATCAATTTTTTCTAATATTTCTTTATCAGAAAACAAAGAAAATGTTTTAACTTCGAATTTTTTGTTCATTATTGCAAAGCCGCTAATTCTTTTTTCGCTACCAGCCAAATCTATTCCACAAAAAATTAGCTTTCTGTGCATATTATTGGCGAGTTGATGCTTGCTTTACATAATTCTTTTATTAAATTTTCTTCTGTTAAATTAAAAATGCTTCCTTCATATATAGGAGAAATAATTATTGCTTGAGAAACATTTCTCTTTACTAAGAAAAAATAAACATCATTATAAAATGTTTTCGAAATGTTTTCATAGTATTCTTTGCTACTGAATTCATTAGAGTAAACAATAGCTACTATTTTACCTTTATTTATAATTTCTCTCAAAATTTCTGTGCTTGGTTCTTCATAAATAACTCTATCCTTTATTTTCTCAGAATATCCATAAATTCCTATATTTAAAGTTAAATATCCAGAAAAAATCGATAAAATAAGCAATGCCTCCGCTATTATTATTCCTGCTATCAACCAAATTTTTGTATTTTTCTTCATAATATTTATGGTATTAGAATCTTTAATTGGAGTTAAGACTTTAAAAGAAAAACCTTGGATAGCATTTTTCTATTCTGCTATAATAGCGATAGTTAGTGTTTACGTTTCTTATGTTGTTTTTACAGAATATGCTGGAATTTTCATAGCAATTTTCATTTCTGTAGCAATTACACCAATATTTAAAACTCTTATATTATCTCAAATGAAAAAAGAAATATATAGATTTAGAAAGAGTTTTTTTGAAAGACATTATGAAACCATAAAATCTTTCCTTATAATATTTTTCGGATTAGTTTTTGGATTAACATCTATTTTTTACATTCTTCCAGAAGAAATTTCAGAAAAAATTTTTAAACAACAAATAGAAACTATAGAAAAAATAAGAGGAAACTTTATGGTAAATGATATTTTTCTTAAAATATTTCTAAATAATTTCTCTGTTCTAACTTTATCTTTTATTCTATCTTTTATTTATGGCGGTTTCTTAATAGTTTTAGCTTGGAATATTACTGTTCTATCTTCTGCAATAGGAATGTTAAAAGAAACTTATGGAATTCTTGCCTTACCAATAGGATTGTTAACTTATTTACCTCACGGAATTTTTGAATTTATTGCATATTTTATAGGGAGTTTCGCAGGATTAATACTTTCCTCTTATTTTATGAAAGGAAAATTTAAATCAAGCTACATACTTAAAGATGCTATAAGACTTTATTTGTTTGGAATAATTATTCTATTCATAGGTGCAATTATAGAAGTATATTTATTGTTATCTTAATTTTATTAATGTATAATCATTTAATATTTTCACACAACGATTTAGATGGTTTAATAAGTGCAGCGATAGCTGCAAAAAGCTTAGAAGGAAAGTATAAGGTATATTTTTCTTCAAACGTTGCTCTAAAATCCTTATTTTTCAAAGCTTTATCCAAAATGGATAATTATGAAAACATTTATTTCTTTGATTTTAGCATAAGAGAAGAAATATTAAAAGTTTCAGCAACATTATTTAAAAAAGTTGTTTGGATTGATCATCATATCAATAATAACATTTTAAACTTTCAAAATTCAGAAATAATAATAGATACTTCTTCAGAAAGCGCCGCAAAATTAGTTGCAAAATATTTTAATTTTTATTCTGATTGGATTGATATAGTTAATGAAGTTGATACAAATAATTGCAAATCAGAAATTTCAATGATAATAAGAGATTATTTTTCCTATCTAAGAATAAAGTATAAAAATCTTTATAACAGAGTTCTTGCAATAAAAGTTAACAAAATTTTAGATACACATCCAAAAGATTTTATAAACATAGAAGAAGTAAAATCTTCTATTTCAGAATTCGAAAAAATGAAACAACATTTTATAGAAATTATAGATAGTTCTTTTGAAATTAGAGATGTAAAAAATTTAAAAATTGCAACAGTCGAAATTAAAGAGAATATTCCTCCTTATATAATTTATGACCATGTAAAATCCAAAAATAATGCAGATATGCTTTTAATAATCTACAGAGGTTTGAGAGGAACAAAATTAGAATTTAGAAGTTTTAACGATATAGATGTACAAAAGATTGCTAAATTCTTTAATGGTGGCGGCCATAAAAAGGCTTCTGGCGCTTATTTGAAAGAAAACCTAACAAAATCACAAATATTGCAAAAAATAGAAGAGTTATTATGAGAAGTTCTAAGGAAAAACTTCCTAAAGAAAAAGAAGATACTGAAAGATTTAAATAACTTCTTATACAGGTTTTACCACTCTGTATAGTGCAATATTCTGTAGAACAATCCTGAATTATTTCTCCATAACTTTTAACTAATCCACTACTACAAACTTTAATTTCTACTCTTCTACCTTGTAAGCTAGTATAAGCAATCAATCTTATTGGTACAGAATTTTCCTGATTAGGTTCTAAGCTCAAAGAATAACTTATAGGACTAACATAAACATCTAAACTGTTTGATGTAAGAGTTATATTATAAATGTCGCCCAAAAAACCAGAATTTTTGATAGTTATATAAAATATAACCTCTTCATTCAATTTAGCATTTACATTTTGTGGAATTCTAACAGAAAAACTATATGGAAGAAAAGAATGCGAAAATGTATAAAAAGCGAAAAATAGTGCTACAATAATTATAAAAATAAATACTTTATTAAGGCTAATCATAAATTATATTAGAATGATAAAAATAAAGTTTTTAGGCGCACTAAATGAAATTGGAAACAGTGGAATACTAATAGAAACAGAAAAAGAAAAAGTAGTTTTAGATTATGGATTAAAAGTTTTTGAAAATCCACCAAAACCACCTTTAAAAGTTAATAGTGTTGATTACGTTATTTTATCGCATTCACATTTAGATCATAGTGGTTCTTTGCCTTTACTATTACACTCTAAACCAAAAGTATATGCACTAAGACCAACAAAAGAAATCACAAAAATATTACTAAAAGATAACTTAAAGGTTTTGAAAAGAAAAGGAATAATCACATACTTTAACGAAAATGATATAGAAAAAATTATTTCTAGATTTAGAAATTTAACATACGAAAAAAATTTAGATAAAAAAACATTTAGTTTTAAGTTAATAGATGCAGGCCATATATTAGGAGCTAGCATGATAGAAATAATTTCTGAGGATAAAAGAATAATTTATACAGGAGATTTTAAGTTAAAAGAAACAAATCTTACTTTTGGAGCTTCTTTGCCAGAAAAAGATCCAGATATATTAATTACAGAAAGTACTTATTGGTATAGAGTTTTGCCAGAGAGAGATAAATTAGAGAAAGAATTTGTAAATGATATAAAAGAAGTTTTGGATAAAGATGGTACAGTATTACTACCTTCGCTAGCTGTAGGAAGAGCACAAGAAATTTTAACAATTTTAGCAAAGTATAATTTACATAAACAAGTTGAAATATATGTAGATGGTATGATAATAGAAGTTAATAAAGTATATTCTCAATTCGAAAATTATCTTAATGACAGAAAAAACTTTATTAAAGCATTAAAGGAAGTTAAAAAAGTTAAGAGAAGAGCTCAAAGAAAAGAAATAATTAAAAAGCAAAGCCCAAAAATTATTATTGCTGGCTCTGGAATGTTAGAAGGAGGTCCTGCAAATTATTATGCTAGATATGTTATAGAAGATGAAAACTCTGCAATATTTTTAACATGCTATCAAGTTGAAAAAACTGTTGGAAGAACTTTACTAGAAACTGGTAGACTAATAACTAATGATGGATTAAATAAAAAAGTTAAATGTAAATATAAACTATATGAATTTTCTGCTCATGCAGATAGAGAAGAAATTTTAGAATTTATTGAACGATTAAACCCTAAAATTGTTTTTTTAGTACATGGAGAAAATTTAGAAAATTTCGAAAAAGAACTAAAAGAAAGAAATATTAATGCAATTGTGCCTACATATGAAAGCAATACATATATTTTACCCTAATAGTTTTTCTTCTATCCTTAGCATCTCATTAATTTTTACTGTTCTTTCTCCAGCAATTCCCAGCTTAATATAATCAGCTCCGAAACCCACAGCCAAATGAGAAATAATTGGATCTTCTGTTTCTCCACTTCTGTGAGAAAATACTAGCTTAATATCGTTCTTTTTTGCAAATCTTACTAATTCTGCAACTCTTGAAATTAATCCAACTTGATTTGGTTTAACTATTACAGCATTAACAGATTTTAATTCTACTGCTTTTTTTAATCTTTCTATATTTGTGGCGATTAAATCATCGCCAACTATTAATTTTTGAGAAAAATGAGAATAAAAAGTTGAAAAACTAACAAAATCGTCTTCATGAAATGGATCTTCGATATAAAATATTCGTGATTCACTAACCAAATCAAACAAATAAGTTAAATATTCGATTCTGTTCATTTCTAATCCTTCTTTTTCTAAAACATACAAATTCTTTTCTGCATCATAAAAAGAAGATGCCGCAACATCTATTCCCAAAAGCAAATCGATAGAAAATTTATCAAGAATTTCCAAAATTTTTTTAGTAGATAAATTTGTTATCCATGCTGATTCTATATTTCTTCCAAAATTGAATTTCCTATCTTCTATTTTGAGTATTTCTGCAATTCTAAAATATGCGTTTATAATCTTTTTTATCTCTTCCTTAAAATATGGTGATTTAGCTATTAGCAAAAACTCTTGAAAATCGCTCCCTCCAAAATGTTTTCCCCCACCAATAACATTACATACTGGTTTTGGAATTTTTACCTTTTCCCCAAAATGATCAGAAACATATTCAAAAACCTCTAAATCTTCATGCAATGCAAAAGCTTTAATCATTGCTAAAGAAATCCCTAAAGCTAAATTTCCTCCAATTTTTTCTAAGTTTGGTGTATCATCATATTTTTGAATTACTTGCTCTACTTCTTCAAATGTTTTGAATTCCTTCATTTTAAACTCATCCTTTATTCTTAGAAAGTTTTCAATAACTTTTTCAGTTGGTAAATTAACAACTTCATATTTACCTTTACTAGTACCTATAGGAACACTAGCCCTAACTTTTCCCTTAGAAATTTCTACTTCTACTTCTATAGTACTTTTTAGATTGTGAGAAAAAATTTCCCTTATAGAAATATCTCTTACTATCATAGTTTTTTAAGAAAGTTCCATAAATCTTTGGGATAGAATTCTTTCTTAGATTTTGAAGCATCAACTTCGCTAAAGTTCTTCATACTATTTCCTTTTATCTTCTCGCTATAAATTAATATTGGTACGAAACCAAATTCATGCCTTCCAGTAATACAATCCGTAATGTGATCTCCAGTAATTACTAAAGCGCTATTTTCAAAATCAATATTATTTAATAAATATCCAACGTATTTATCTAACATTTCTATAACTTCTTTTTTTCTTTTGCAATCTTTATCATGCCCAGCTTCATCTGCACCTTTAATATGCATATAAATTATTTGATATTTTTTTCTAGCTTCTAATGCTTTCTTAAATATGAAATCGAATTGGTTTTCTAATTCCATTTCTTCAACATTTATTGTTTCAAAACCCGCAACTTTACAGCTACCCTTTATTACGCCATTCTCTGCTATAACAACTCCATTTTTAAACTTCCATTTTTTGAAAAAATTAGGTATTTTTGGTAATTTATTTCCAGCTTCTCTAGTTAATAAATAATTCGCTTCTAATAATCCAAGCTCTTTTCTTTTTTTGTTTATTTCGTGTTTCTTTGCAAAAAAGTAAAATTTTTCTAAAAGTTTTTGAACTATTTGAGCAGATTTTTTAGCTAAGGGTTTTTTAGAAGTTGGTAAAACAAAATTCACTCTTTTTCCATTTTCTAATGGATCGCTATTAGTTATTTCATCGCTCAACTTCTCTTTTATAATTAAAACACCCCTATGCCCATAAGTTCTTTTTAATACAAATGGAACTTCAAAATCAATTTTATTAAAATCTTCAACTAATTTATCTAATCCATAAACATTCCTACCAACTCTTCTATCTTTAACTATTAAATTTTCGTCTACACTTCCAAAATCTACTCTAATAGCAAGCCAACCATTCTTATATTCTAAATCGCTACCAATCGCTTCTATTACTCCTCTTTTAATGTAAAGTTTTGAAACATTATAACCTAAAATGCTGAAATTTGCATATTGGCTAACGCTTGCATATCCGCTTTTTGGCCATGTTTTTTTAGTTAATGGCCAAAATCTTGCAACTATTGATTTAGATAAAATAGAAGATATATTGGGCTTAATCGCTAATTTTAATGGCGTGTCTTTTCTTTTTAAATCTGCTAGTCCATCAACTAAGATAAAAAATATGTTTTCAAGCATAAAATAATTATCTTAATACATACTTTATTTTTGGTTTAGAAAACTTTATTTCTCCAACAATTTCTAAAAGAGGTTTTATAGTATAAGAAATTATTACTTCTTCTTTAGGCTTTAATTCTCTAATTTTCCAAGTTAATTCATATCCATCCTTAGTTTTTTTAACTGTCGGTTTTATAGTTTCAAAAGAAACAATAGAGAATAAAGAAGGTACAAAGTCTTTGATTTCTATATTTTTCATTTTTTTGTTCTTTCTGTTTTTAATTATTAGCTTAATTTTATAAATCTCTTCTTCTTTTTCAACTTTTTTAGTATAAATTGGTACAAAATAGAAGAAGAATAAAAACATAAAAGCAAGTAAAAGTATTAAAGAAATTGTTGCAATAGGAATCCAATAAATTATTGAATAAGAGAATTTTATCTCTTCTCCAGGCTTTAGATTAATATTCCATATTGCAACATCATCTTTTATTTCTGGTTGCAAATCTTTAAAAACAGTAAAATATCTTAACAAAGCTGGAATTCTTTCTTCTAATTTAACATTTTCCTCTACATTTCCATAATTTTTAAGATTGATCGTAATTTTGTATTCTAAAAATGTTTGCTCTACTTTTACATCTTTTGAAACATTTCTAACTTCTTTTACTTCTACATCAAACACTAATTTAGAAATTAATTTGTTAGATTCGTCATAAGAACTTATTACATAAGAATATTTTCCAGGTTTTGTATAAAGAGTAATTTTCTCATTATATGTAAATGTTTCTTCTGAAAACGAAAGAATGTTTAAATTATATTCTTTTTCGCTAATTAAAGTTTTTCCCTCATAATACTTTTGTAAAAATATTTTAACGTTTGATGCGTATTCCTTTAAATTTTTAAATTTTACATATATATTTACTTCATCGTCTATGTTTAAAATTTGCTTATTAACACCAAAATCTTCAACAATTATTTCGCTTTTGCTCGAAACCTCTAAAGAAACCTCATACACATCTAAGGTTTTTCCATATGTTGGATGAAAATACTCTACAAAAATCTTATATGTTACTATTCTTTCCCTAGAAGTTATTGGTATCTTTATTATTAAGTATGTAGTTGATTGAGAGTTTGCCTTAACTAATAATTCATTATTCTCTACATAAGCACTAATACCTTCAAAATATGGTGGAAAAACAGTTAGAAATACTTTCAAATCAGAATTTAAAGGATTTGAAATTTTTATAGGTATTTTTAAAGTATCGCCAGCAACTGCTCTAACATATCTTTGAACATCAACAAAAATAGAAGATGATTCTATTGGTTTTAGTATTAAAAGGTTTATTGCAAAAACTAAAAAAATTGTTATTAATATTTCTCTTTTCATCATATTTATTTTCATTTTAAAATTATTTAAGTTTTTTGCCATATTCGTTGTAAAAAAGAATAGATTCCAAAGGTTTTCTTTCTGGTCTTACTGGATCTTCATCTGCATAGCCTACAGGAATTATAAATATTGGTTTTATATTTTCAGGAAGTTTTAATAATTCGCTAATCTTTTTATCATCGAAAGCAGCAACTATACAACTAGCTAATCCCAACGCAGTTAAACTTAAAATGAAATTTGCTGCAGCAAAAGAGCAATCCATATACATATATCTTTCTTTACCTCTCTTCCCATATGCATTATATATTTCTTCTTCATCAGCACAAATAACCAAAACATAAGGAGCTTCCTTGATGAAATCTTGATTATAAGAATATTCGGCAAGTTTTTCTTTAATCTTTTCGTCTTCAACTAAAATAAATCTCCATTCTTGAGTATTACCAGCTGAAGGGGCTAAAATTGCTAAATCTAAGGCGGCAAGTATATACTTTAAATCTGGCTTAATTCTTTTATATTTTCTTATACTTTTTCTTTTTTGTATGGCTTCAAAGATATTCATAGAAAACTTCTAAATTTAAACATTTCCCATATGCTAGGTTTAAACTCTATTAACTCTCCACTTAAATAACTTGCAAAAGTTAAAATCTGAGAAGATATGAAAGAATTAGGATAAAGCTCTATGAAAGGAACTCTTTTTTCAATAGAGATTCTTACTCTCTTATCTTCTGGAAGAATTAAATTAATTTCTCTATTCAAATATTCTTCAATCTTTTTTACATCATTTTTGTTATTAACTCTGTTTGCAACAACAGAAATAACTCTTTTATCTATTCTTTTACAAACTTCTAAAACTCTCTTCGCATCTATTATGCTCGAAATTTCTGGATTTACAACTAATATTATTTCATTAGAATTCATTAAAGATGTTAATGCTTCTCTTCCAATTCCTGCTGCTGTATCTAAGATTATAAATTCATCCTTTAATTTTTCTAAAAATATTTTGAAGTTTTCGATTCTAGCATTAATCATAGATTCTAAATCTACACTACCAGCAACTATTTTAAAGCCATAAGCTGTTCTAAAAATTATTTTACTTACATCGTTAACTTTTTCACTTAGAAAATCGTGAATAGTATTAAAATAAGTTAAATATCCGCTTAATAATGCGGTGTTTGGAGTTGTAAAGTTTGCATCTATTAATGTTACGCTTTTATTCAACTTAGCTAACGCATATGCTAAATTTACTGAAAAGAATGTTTTTCCTGCACCACCTTTTCCGCTAGTTACAGCTATTATTCTCATAATACTAACTTTTCTTTAAAAATGAATTTTCTAAGGAATTTTCCAAAGCTTTCATCTTCTTTAACAAAACTCATTATTTTAGATGTTTCGTTAGTTATATCGAATTGTTTTGAAATTGAAGAAGCAACAAAGCTTGGAATTCCTTTTTCTCTTAAAGTCTTTTCATCTTTGCTTAAGCTATCTATAATTTTATCTATTGCTCTAACAAATCTTCTTGGAACTTCTGCTACCCATCTATCTTTTTCTATGTAAGTTAAATAGTCCTTATACTTTTCCAAAAATCTCTTAGTATTTTCTAAATCGAAAAAAATTGGACCTAATTTTTTCTCAACTTTTGGTAATTTAGAAATTTCCATTTCTAAAACCAAATAGCAATATTTTTCGTTGCAATAAACATCTTTATTCAAAACTTTAAAATTATATTTTAGCAAAATATCTTCTATTCTATTTGCAAATTTTCTCATTTGAGGATAAATTATATCATCAACAACTTTTGGTCTAAAAAATCTTAAAACTATTAATTCAGTTCTTCTATCCATTTGATATTTTATTAATTCTTCTTGCTTTATAGTTTCATATTCTTTTGGTATGAAAAATTTAATCGAAGGATTTTCTAAAAACTTTCTTGCCAAATTTATAAACTTAAAATAATTTTCTACACTTACAGCAGCCGCTGCATTTCTATCTTTATCAACAGGATCAATAATTATTAGAGGTTGATTTTTAAATATTTTTGGCAAGAATTCTTTTTCCTTTTCTGAATAATAATTTTCGATATCTATTATAGTTATCGGTTTCCAATTTGCAGCTGCTTTAATAACATTCAAAAAGCTACCATAATTAATTATTAATAGCTCGCAAACATATCCGCTAAAGCCATTAACTTTTGCATCTGCTCCATAAATCTCGTTTGCAAGCATAAACTTCTTTAATAATCTTACTTCATCGTTTAAAATATTTTTTATTTTCTCTCTAACATAAGTTGTGTGAAATGGTGTTCTATCTACTGCGCTAATTCTTTCGCTGGCTTTTTCAACTCTATATGCAGGAACTATATCAATTTGAACATCTCTATATTTAATTCTTACATATGGATGTTCTGCATATTCTATAACATATTCTGCATTCAAATCTTCTGCAATTCTTCTACCAATTAATAATCCGAGTTCTTCTAATCTATCTCTATCAACCTTCGGAGAAAACAGAATAAAAACATCCATCTCATATTTTTTTGGTAACCAAGTATTTTTTGCAAAACTTCCACAAAGCATAACCTCTGCATTATATACTTTTGCATGTTGATTTGCAACATTAAGAACTTTTTCTTTTATTTCTTCCATATAATCGTATTCTGCTTTAGTAGGAATTGATAATTTTAATGCCTCTTTTATAACTTCTTTATATTTTTCTTCCATAAATATTTGGAAGTAATAATTTATTTTGATTGTTGATATATTTTTAAATTATATAGCAGAGCGGGGTAGGGCAGCCTGGAGTGCCCGCCGGGCTCATAACCCGGAGGTCCCCGGTTCAAATCCGGGCCCCGCTATAATTAATTCTTTCCACTCTTCTCCAAAGAATTAAAAAATAAAAAAGATTAAGGAGAAAGTTTAGCAAAGAATTCTTTTAGTGCAATTCTATTTATTATTTCAACTACTTTTCTATTAACATACTTTTTCCATTCTTCATTTCCCTCTTTTATTAATCTTCTTATGTTTGTTCCGTTTATTGTATCATACTTAAATGGTTTAAATCTCTTAACCTGCTTTTTGCTTTCGAAGCTTTTTGCTACCCAATCGCTTGCTGTATATACTTCATCGAAATTTGCTTTTTGAATTAATTCATTTGCCCATTCTTCATCGCTGCTCTTATCTTCTATTGTTATTATTTCTATTTTTCCTTCGTTTATCTCTTTTGAAAACACTGCCTCTAACATTAACTTTCTTTCTTCTGCTGTGAAAGGATTATTTTCGCTTCTAGCTTTATCTGCGCTTCCTATTACTACTATTACTTTTTCATATAGCTTTAGTGCTTTCTTTATAGCTCTTTCATGACCTTTGTGCAAAGGTTGAAACCTAGCAACAAAAAGTCCTACTGCCATGATATACTTTTTCATTAATCTTTAAAAATTTTTACTTCCTTTCTCTTAAGTAGTATAATGGTAAGCCTTTGTATGCAGATAAATATAACATTATTATAATAATTAAAAAGATAGTCATTATAAAAATTAAACCAATGAGATCTAATTTCTCATTTTCTGGCACTATAGAATTAATATAAAATATGAATATCATTACAATAAATAGAATAGCTAAATTTATCCAAAACACCCATTTAGGTAATATAACTTCTTTTACTTTTTCTTTCATAATATCTAATCTAAAAACAAAAAATTTTATGAAAGAAGCAATACTTTATAGAATAGAAAATGAAAGAGTTGTTTGTACTGCATGCGCAAGATATTGTAAATTATTGCCAAATCAAATAGGATTTTGTGGAATAAGAATAAATAAAGATGGAAAACTTTATTTAGCAAACTATGGATTGCTTTCTGCTCTAAATTTTGATCCGATAGAGAAAAAACCATTTTTCCATTTTTATCCTGGAAGTGTTGCATTAAGTATGGGAACTTTTGGTTGTAATTGGGCTTGCAAATATTGCTGTAATTTTGATATTTCTCAAAGAAGAAAAATAGAAGGTTTTGAATTCTTACCAGAAGATATTTTAGAGATTGCCAAAAAATACAGAGAAAAGTTCAACATATCTTCTATTTGTTTTACTTATAATGAGCCAAGTATATATGCAGAATACATTTATGATGTTGCAAAATTAGCTAAAAAAGAAGATTTTAAAATAATTTTCATAACTAATGGATATTTAAGCGAAGAAGCAATAGATTTCTTTTCAAAATTCACAGATGCAATAACTATAGATTTTAAAGGTAATGGAAACTCTGAATTTGGTAGAAAATTTATTTCTATTCCTTCATACGAAATAGTATTTCAAAATTTGGAAGAATTAAGCAAAAAGAAAATTCACTTAGAAATAACAGATTTAGTAATTCCTAAGGTTGGAGATAATTTAGAAGATTGTAGAAAATTGTGTAAAAAAGTTTATGATGTTTTAGGAGAAAAATCAATGATTCATTTTTTAAGATTTTTCCCTATGTATAAAATGTTAGATTTTCCTTCTACACCAATAGAAACTTTAGAATTACATGCAAAAATTGCAAAAGAAGAAGGAATAAAATATGTTTATATTGGAAATGTTTGGGGGCACAAATTAGAAAATACTTATTGTTCTAATTGCGGAAATTTAGTAATAAGAAGATATGGATTTGAAGTTTTAGAAAGTTATTTAGATGATAATAATAGATGTAAATTTTGCAATTATAAATTACCTATAGTAGGAAAAGTAAGCAAATCTTCTATTTCATTGCCTATTGTTGTTCCAGAAATTTCTAATAAAAAGTATGTACAAGTTAACTTCGGATAGCAACTATTGATGCATAACCTACGATAATTTCTTCATCATTAGTAACATCTGCAGAATTATAATAGCACAAAAGCTTATTTTTTGAATTCATTTCTTTTGTGAATTCTATGAAAACTTGAAAAGAATAATATCCACAAATAGTGTAAAACTTTTTTGCATGAGAAACAAAAGAATTCAAATCTTTATTTAATATCGATTCGATGAATTTCATATCTGCATTTCTAACGTTTTCTTTTTTGTTTTCTTTAAAGACTTCAAAACCATATATTTTTCCGTGATGAATAAAATCGCCACTAAACAAATAAAATGTTTTTTCATCAAAGATTTCTTTTAATAATTGAACTAATGCTTTAATTTCTTGTAAACTTAAATTGCTAACTAGTATTGGTACGATAGAAAAATCTTTTAAATAATATTGCAAAAATGGCAATTGAACTTCTATTGAATGTTCTTCGCTATGAATATCTTCATTTATTTCTGAAAATTCTAATTCCAAAAATTTTTTAACCAATTTTTTATTTATCTTAACTTTTCCTAAAGGCGTTTTAATATCTTCTGTCGATAATATAACTTTACCTATTGATGAATGATTCGTAGCAACAATTATTACATTTTCAAAGTTAGAATTTTCCAAATTTTTATAAGTATGTAATGCACATTTTCCACTATAAATCCAACCTGCGTGAGGAACTATAGAAGCAAATATTTTTTCATTAAGTGTTTGAATGTCTTTTTCGTTTTCTTTAATAAAATCAATTATCTCTTCTTTTGAAAAAGGATAAAAACTGCCAGCGAAGCTTGCTAATCTCACTTTAAATCCTTTAAAGTTCTAATACCCATTATTTCATAGTACCAAGTTTCTTCTCCTTCTTTTAATTTTCCTCGCTTCTCTTCAGGAATTTCTAATTCAAAGTTCTCATAAGTTTCTAAATCCATTAATTGGACTTTATCCCCTATAATAGCTAAAACTTGAGCTTTTTTTCTTTTTATTATTGGTATTTCAACATCTTCATCTGCTGGCTGTACGATACTTCTTCTTCTTCCATCAAACAATCCTATTGCCTCTACTCTTGTTTTTGCTGAACCGTGCTTTCCAGTAACACTAGTAGAAACGCTTTCAACTTTGCAAGGTACACCTTCTATCAATACTAAGTCACCTTCTTTTAATTCTTTTATTGCTTTTCTTGTTGTTTCCATAATTTTTGTAATTAAAATTAATATATTTTGTAACTATCATTTCTTATGGCAAAAATAAGAGTTAATGAAAAATGCATTGGCTGCGGAGCTTGTATTGCAATAGCTCCAGAAATATTTGAATTCAATAAAGATGGTTTTTCTTATGCAAAAATTTCTGAAACAAATGACAAAAAACTTATAGGAAAAGCTAAAGAAGCGGCTGAAGCTTGCCCAGTAGGAGCTATTGAAGTAGAAGAATAAAAATATATTAAAAAAGTATTTTTTTATGGTAAAAGTTGAGAAAAAGATTCTAAAAGCAAGAGAATATTATTTAAAAAGAGAAACAAAGCTCAATTTTGCTATATTGCTTATTGGCATATTATTAACGATAACATTTTTTCTCATATTGATTAATATTTCTAATCAAAATATAGAAAGTGAACAACAATTACCTAACGAAGGTATTCCGTCAGAATATTTTTTAGAAACTTCTGAAGAAGAATTTCCACCAATACCTACAGGAGAATTTATATTAGAAGAATTAGAAATATAATAAATTTATTCTAAATCTTGCGCCGGCCGGGATTCGAACCCGGGCTACTGGCTTGGGAAGCCAGTGTCCTGCCTCTAGACTACCGGCGCTTATATTAATGGCATAAATAAATATTAATTCTTATGGATTTTGTAACCCTTTCGATAATTTTCTTTTCAATAGCTATAGCTATCGATATACTTTATAGCAAAAAGGATAGAATAATAACATTTAAAAAAGCGTTTGTATGGAGTTTTATATGGATATTTGTATCAATAATCTTCATTATAGTAGCGCATGAATTAAAAGTGAACGATTTTTTTACTCTAATGGCAATTTACTTAACAGAAAAGATTTTGTCTATTAATAATCTATCTATTTTTCTTCTTATCTTTTCACTAACAAAAATAAACATAAGAGAAAAATTAAAAGTTCTAACATTTGGAATATATATTTCAATAATTTTGAGAATAATGTTAATTTTCATTGGCACACTTTTAGTAAAAACATTTCTCAACATATCTTACTTGTTAATATCTATATTACTTTTGTTTTTTGGATACTCGATGATTAAAGAAAAAAATGAATTTTTGAATAGATTTTTATATCTCATAGAAATTTTTGGGAAAAATATATCAAAAGAAGTGACACAAAAATTTCCTATGTTTCACTTATCCTTTTCAAAACTAATAACTCTTATATTTCTAATAGGAATTGTAAATTTTATATTTTCACTAGATAACGCGTTTTCTGTTTTAGTAATTTCTTCAGATTTTATATCTCTTCTAGTTACAACTTTGTTAGCAGTAATTGGTTTAAAACCACTATATTTTCTTTTGGAAAATGTTGCAAAAAAAGTTGAAAAATTAAAATTATTTTTAGGTATTTATATGTTTTATTTGGCTTTCGAATCTTTTCTAAAAGTTTTTGGAATAGAAATACCAAATAGCATAACTATTTGTGTTTTGTTAACTCTAATTTCAATTCCAATTATTTTACATTTTAGCAAAGATTTCACTCCAAGCCATAAAAGAAAGGAAAAGATAGAGGAAAAATCCAGTTATAAGAATTATAAAAACTATTAGATTTGGTTTTATCATTTGATAAATCTTATAACTCAAGAATTTTCTAGCAATAACATAATTGTAATATAGAACTAAGGGTATTGAAAAGGTTTGAAATATTAAAGCAATGTTTGCGGATAGTTTAATTAAAAAATCTGGATTTAAAAACTCGGAAATTTTTGTTAAATATATCCATAGCAAACCATAAGCACTAAAAACTAAAAGCAAAAAGAAGTATAGTTTGTTTATTTTTATTTCTTTTTTCCTGTATTTCAAAAAGTAAATGTAAATGCTATCAGATATTTGCCTTATTAATCCTTCTGTTATGGAAAATTGTGTAGAAAAAAGTTGTATCGCAACAATTAATAAATAAAGCATTCCAAAAATATTTCCTAACTTTTGAGAAATTAGCTCAGAAACTGAAATTGCAGCATTTTTAATTTCTGAATTGCTCCCATATAGCAAATGGCCCAAAGATATAAAAATTGCCAAAGTTAAAAAGTTTAAAAAGAAATAGATAGAAAAAAATCCCATTCTAAAATTTTTTATCCATTTACTCATTTTTTCTAAATTTTCTTTATCTTCTTTTGGAAATATTGGATCTATTAAAATTTTTTCTTGTTTTTTTCTTATTCCCTTAATGCTTCCAACATATTTGCCCATACCCCATCCAATATCTCTTAGCCAATAGGTATACCAAATGTTAAATATTCCCCCAGCACCAACAAAAGCAACTGCACTAGCTAAAGTATACATCGATATATCAAACCTTAAACTTCCAAAATCTGTAAACAAAGAAACAAAAACTTTTGCTATTTCTTTATAAAGCTCTAAACTAAATATTAGAAAGATTAAGTATATCCAGCTTATAATAGTAATTGTTTTAAATATTTTTTCTAGCAGAGAAGAAATTTTATCTGCTAAAGCTAAGAGAATTATAGTTATTCCAAAAGAAATTATTGCCCAGATAAATAAACCAGTTTTATAATCTAGAGAGAAATTGTATAATCTCAATAAGCTTTCTGCACTATTAATAGCCCACGAAGGAATTCCGGCAGCTAATATAGTAAATATACCAAAAACCATCAAAGAAGTTATTAATCCAAATATTCTTGCCATATATAACACAAAATGCTCTCCAGTAACTAAACTAATCTTTGCCATCTCTATAGTCCAAAGTGTTTGAACTAACAAACTAAAAAATGCTAACCAAACAAAAACTAATCCATAATTAGCAGCAATTTGTGGCCATAATAATAGCTCCCCAGCACCCAATCCTAAGCCAAATAATATTATAGTTGGTCCAAAAAAGAAATTCCTTAAATTTATTGGCTTTGGAACTTCCTTCTTTATTTTTGCCATATTAATGATGGTTTGTTAAGAAAATTATAAAAATCTGGATTTTCTATAAAAGATTTGTAAAGATTTTCTTTCGGAAATTTAAAAAGTTTTTTTGGTCTTATAACTTCTACTTCAAAAGTTTCTGAATAATTTGGATTTTTTATAATCTTTATTGGAATTTTAATAGGTAAAACCAATGATGATAAAATGTTATCATATGGATAAATTTGTTCGTTGCTTAACACATAAACAGCAGCTCCTCTCTTTTTTTCATAAATTTCGTAGTTTGAATGAAATTTATTACTAACTAAATTTGAAAGTATTAAATCTTTTTTGCCTATGTTTATGCTTACATGCCCAAAATTCGGAGGAATCAAAATTTTCTCTCCCTTTTTGCCAAAAACTAAAAAAACTTTTTTAACTCTTTCATTTTCAAACTCTTGTAAAATAAATAATGCTTTTCCTTTAAGAACTTCATAAACTTCTGGATAACTCAAATTGTTTTCTGCAATAGGATGTATATGGCCAAAAGTTTTATTAAATTCTCTGCCTAACATTTTAGGAAAAATTATTGTAACATCGTATCTTAAACTTTTTTCTTCAAACAATTTTCTATCTTCTTCTCTTTTTAAATCTCTAAACATTAAGTATGTTATTTCATTTTCGTTATTCTCATTAACAAATTTTTCATCTAGTAAAACCTTTTTCATTTCTTTCAAAGTTCTTACGTTTGGCTTAATTTCGATATCATTTAAAAAAAGTTTTTTGTTTTTGTATTCTAAGTTTAGAGGTTCTGTGTTAAGTTTCATAAAATTAAGTTTAATGCTTCGTAGAATATTAAAATTATCGATGTAAGCATTAATAATAGTGATTCCTTTTTACTAACTTCGATTTTTTTATTAAACTTATAACCCAAATATCCGAAAATAAGATAATTAGATAAAATGAAAAATCCAGAAGTTATTTCTATGTAAGTTAGAAAACTTTTTGGAAGAAGTAAAAATAGTATGAATGGAACTCCATAAGAAAAAAGTAAAGAAATGTTTTTGGAAATTCTAAATTTTTCTGAAATAATTTCGCTCATTATCCAAGAAAGAATTATGTATGGAGTAATAACTAAAAATAGAGTTAAGATGTTAAAAAGTTCGTTAAAATTTAGTGTTGCTACCTCTTTATTTCCAACTCTAGAAGAAACTATAAACGCAAACAAAAAGTAAAAAACAAAAGCGATTATCAAAGAAATTTTGAAAGAATTCTTTAAAACTTTTTTATCTTTGGAAATTAAAAGTAAAGAAGGAACTATAGAAGAAAAAGAAAACGCAAATATCGAAACTAATAAGAAACTCAGATTTTTTTGTAAATCGAAAGAAATTAAAGTTATTTCATATTTCGGAATTACGAATATTACAAAAGAAAGAAACGCAAAATAAATTAGTGCCTTTATAGTAAATAATATTTTTTCTGCTTTTTCTATTAACCAAAAACCTATAAAAGAAATTGACATTACTGTAGCAGCTAATAATAAAGTTATCAGTTCAGATTGAGAATAGAAAGTTTTAATAGAAAAGTTTATAACATTCAAATAAGCTATGTTAACAAAAAGGAGAGAAAAGAAAAAAGAAATAAAAAAGAATAAACTCATCTTTTCTCCTAAATATCTTTTTATTATTTCTGGAAGCTGATAATTATAATATTTGAGAGAAGCTCCTAGAATAATTTTTGAAGAAATGTAAGTTATTAGTATCGAAAAAGAGAATAAAATCAAAGAATTTATAATTCCTGCATTATAGAAAGCAGAAGGTAAAGCTAATATTCCTGCACCTATCATTGTGGAAAGAATTAAATAAATCAAAGTAGAATATCCATTATTCATAAAAATATTATTTTAGTTTCTTGTTAAGTATTATCCACAACTTCCAACTGAAGCAGTTCTAACAGAAGTAGATGAAGTAGAACCTAATGTTTGATTACAAATTTCTGGTGGATTATTAAATGCTCTACATACAACATCTTTTATTCCATCTGGTGTTCTAACTACACTTCTAACATATACACCATTAATTACAAAAGATGGCGAGCCAGTTAATCCTAAGTTTTCTGCCAATTTTATATCTTCATCGTAATATTCTTTACCTTTTGTTTGCACACAATTTAATACAGCATTAGCATCTATTCCAACCCTTTGCATTGCTTTAACACTTTCTTCCTTATCACATGTGACATTTCCATAGCATTTATCATATATTTCTTCTACAAAGATTTTTGCATAATCCCAATACTTTTCTGGATACATTCTAATTATGCATTCCTGAATCATATTTTGCTGTCTTTCAAATTCTCCATGCATGTGACTAAAGAATCTTACATAGAAGTCTGCATAATTTTTCATAGCTTTAGCAACCTCTATAAATGCTCCTTGTGCTTGTACTCCATAAGGACAGTAAGAAAATATATATAATTCAACTTTTGGTCTGTCTGATTTTGGAATTTCTACTGTTTTCGATGAAGAAGAAGCTAAATTTAATTGTTTATTCATATCTAAAACATCTCCTAAAATTAAATAATTTCCGTCTCTAGAAACATACACAGGAATTTCATTACCCAAATATTCAGTAGTTACTACAAACAATCCTAAAGCATTATCGAACTCTACATCTTTCAAGCTTGCAGATGTTCCTGGCTGGACTAAATTTTTATTTATATAATCTATTGTTTTTTTACCTATTTCATTGGGATTAGAAGAATAATATACAAAATATCCTTGTTTAGAAACATTGAAATAAAGACTCACAATTAATGCAATTAGTAAAACAAATGTCGAAATCTTCCAAACATCCAACTTTATTTTTACCATACTTAATATATTGACCAAAAATTATAAATACCTTCTTAATGCAATATAATGAATTTTTATATATTTTTCTTAATAATTTATGGTAAA
>JAWBAC010000002.1:0-55934 GCA_038997355.1 Candidatus Aenigmatarchaeota archaeon
TTCTGGCCTTTGCTCTAGCTATAGAAGCTGCAGCAACAAACAGACTATCTACCCAAGTTAATCTTTCCTCTGGATCTTTTGCTAACTCTAAAACATCTTTTCTAAACAAAGTAGCAAAAAATAAGTAGTTCTGCAACTCTTCTATCTCTTTTTTACCTACAGGGTTTAAAGGTATCATAATTTAACTATTCTATCTTTATGAACTATTATTCCTTTGTCTGTTATTTCAAACTCATGCCTTTTCATAGAATGAGAAGTTCCTCTCATTTTCCAAATTATTAAAGATCTTTTCAGTTCGCCATTAATTTCATCTAAATCTAATCTAATTATTCCATCTACTCCATGTTCAACTCCAGGACCACCGAAACCTCTTTCTCCTACACTTATTTGGCTAACAAAAATGCTAGTAGTACCTAAACCAGCAAAAACTCTCTTCAAAGTTAATACTATTTTTCTGGCAACACTAGGCTTATCTATGTATAATGATGTAACACTATCAATAACAACTCTTTTAGCATTAACATTATTTACAGCTTCTCTTACAACATCTATAAACTCTCTTAAATCTGTCAAATCTTGTACTATATATTTTTCATATTCTTTTGCTTTTCCAATTCCACTACTAAATGCATCTACCAAAGCAAACATGTTTTTCTCTTCATATGGTTTAACATTCCAACCAAATTGTAACATATTTTGTCTAACTTGAGCTGGATGTTCTTCTAGTGCAACATATACACCATTTTCTTCCATCTGTAATCCATTCCATAAAAACTGCTGTGCAAAAATAGTTTTTCCAGTACCTGGTCCGCCGCTTAATAAAACAACATTTCTTTCTGGAATTCCTCCATTTAACAAATCATCTAAACCAGGTATTCCAGTCTTTACTCTTCTCATAAATTAAATATTGATCAAAAATATAAACTCTTTGATTTTGCATTAGAAGAATAAAATACTATTTCTCCATTGCAAATATGACAAATACCATTTAATGTAGGTCTTCTATATACAGTAGAGCAGTTATTACAAATAAAGCCAATTAAATCTTCATACTTTATTTTATCTGCTATCCCTTTTGAAACTTGTTTTTCTTCGCTACCATTACCATTTTTTATTGTATCTTTTATTAAAGAAAGTAAAGAAATTTGCCTGCTTCCTGTTATGAATTGAGAAGATGATATACCTATAACATTAAAAATTCTTTCTAGCGGAGGCAATAATTGATGATAAATATAATAATCTGCATCTATAGGTATTTTGTTTTTCTTAACGTATTCTGGAGTTTCTGCTCTTTCAACAATTTTTTGTGGACCAGCAACTATTACATAACTTACTCTATCTCCAACTCCAGGAATATTTGTTTCGCCTCTTCTTATCATCTTTTTAACCAATTCTATGTGTGGTTGCTGTCCTTTGTATTTATCTAAGGGTCTAGAGATTGATTTTACAATTGCTAACTTTTCTACATCTATTTCATTGTTTTTCAACTTTCTAAAAATCTCTCTAACATATTCAAAAGCTTTTTTCTTATCTCCTTCTATCAACAAAATTTCTATTACTTTAGATAAAGTTTCTGTAACTAAATCACACCAATCTCTTCTAACAGTTTCTACTCCTTTCATAACTATTTTGCCTTTGTCATTCACATCTTCGAATAAGTATCCAACATATTTCTTTTTTGTTATGAATATTATTTTCTTCATCACACCTTCTATTTTCATCTTTATGTATTCTGGAGTTTTTGAATTTACATATTCTTCTACTTTTTTTCCTATTTCAAAAACTTTTTCAAAACTTTCTACATTATTTCCAACTTTTATCATTACAGAATCAGTATCTCCATAAACAACTTCGTAACCAAGCTCTTTTTCTACAATATCTTTTACTCTTGTTATCCAAAATCTACCATAAGCAGTTATAGTATTAGCTATGTCAGAAACAAAAAATCTAGCCCTTATATATCCGCTATATCCATAAAATGCGTTTGCTAAAAGCTTTAGTGCTAGCTGTTTTGCATCCAACAAATTTTTCTTTATTGGATCTTGCTCTTTTTTCATTAAACTTTTTACTTTATCTCTTTCTTCAATCAATCTCTTTAAAACTCTTGGAAAAATTCCTTCTCTTACATTTTTAGAAACAAAATAAGTTTTAATTGGAGATTCTATAATTTCTAAACCTTCTACTTTATTTTTTAAATATGTTGTAGGACAAATATTATATTGAATTATTAAACTAGGATATAGCGACTTAAAATCTAAATAAACAACGTTTTCATGCAAACCTGTTTTGGGTTCTAATACTATTGCTCCTTTTACTTCCTCTTTTTCTCTTTCTTTTAATTCTTTTTTGCTTGGTTTGTTAGGTATAACTATATCTTCTTTATTAAACTCTCTTAATAAGAATTGCTCTATTCTCGATGATTCACTCCCACCTAAAGAATCTTGCAATAGTAAACCACTTAATCTAGAAATTTCTATGTATTGAGAAATAAAATCTCTACTCAGCATTATTTCTAAAACTAATTCTGCATCGGTTTTTGCATATTTTATCAATCTTAACAAATCTTCCTTATTTCCTTTCCACAATTTTATTATTTCACTTTTATCGACATCCTCCTTAGTCTTACCTATAAGAATTTGAGAAATATCTCCCAAACCTAATCTTTTTGTTTTTAACATACCTTTCTTAGAAAACTCTTTAAGTATTTCATAGAAATCTATTATTACTCTTCCAACAATAGAGTTTTTATATCTTTCTTCTCCAACTTTAGAAACTTTTGCAGATTTTTTTGCTCTACCTAAGTATGGTTTTATTTTGTTAATTCTACATCTCTCTACAATATAAGGAATATCGAAATTGTTAATGTTATATCCTATCAAAAAATCAGGATCAAACTTCTTTACTATTTCTAAAAACTTTTTTAACATTTCCGCTTCGCTATCAAAACTTAATATATAATCATATTCTTTCTCAAAATCAACTTTTTTTGATAATAAAACTAGGTTTTTCTTTCCTTCGAACTCTGGATAAAAAGCCAAAGAAATTATTGATATTGGATGTGTCTTTACGTCAGGAATTCCTGTTTCATTTGCAACCTCTATATCAAAAGAGAGTATTTTAAAGTTAGGTAACTTATTTTCATCGATTTCTTCAAATTTAGTTGCTTCAAATTTTAAATCAGTGAAAACTGTTTTGGTATGATTAACAAATTCTCCTTCTGCAACATACCATTTACATCCAGCGAGATTATTATCTGCCATGAATCTATACTTGAAAAGTATATCAGCTTCGAATGTTTTTTCAACAAAATCTTGAGAATGTAAATCTTCTCTAATTAATGGAACTTTTGAGGGATTTTTAAGAGTTATTTTATAGAGTTTTGTTTTTTCTTTTTGATATCCAATGGGCAAAAACTTTTCTACTTTCTCAACTTTTACTATTAAATTTTTATATTTTTTCTCTAGCAAATCTAAAAATTTTTCTTCACTATTATCTTTTATTTTGACATAAAAATAAGGAAAAAAGTTTCTGACAAAAATCGTAATAGAATTATTAGAATCTGTTTTTCCATAAATTCTTATTAAAGGTACGTCATCTACAATATCATAATCTACATCCAATAAGAAAAAACTAACTTTCATGATTTAAAATAATAAGCATCGATATATATGGCTTACTCTACTAAATTGTATATTTTTCTTTCCTTTAAATCCAATAAACATCCTTTAATATTGGAAGTTATTTCTGCAACAATAGGATTTGATTCAGATATCATAGCTTCTTTATTTTGCGAATTATAAAGTATAAAAACATTTGGTAATTGAAAAATTAATGCCAAATCTTCCTTATATTTCACAAACTCTTCAAATTTTGGTGTTACTAGTCTTGTCTTTAAAAAGAAATCTAGATCGAAATTTACTTTACTTACATCTATCGCAACAAAGAAAAAGTTTTCTATGTAAAACTTATGAATGTAAACTTTTTTATCTAAATAAACATTGTTTCCATCTATCTTATTTTCATCAGCTAAATATATGTTTATATCAGTTTGAAAATTATTACTTAGTTTTTCATAAAAAAATCCTATTTTTAATTCTAACTGCGAATTTTGAGTAGATATTTTTTCAAGCTCTTTTTGTTTAAATTCGGGAAAAATTATATCTTCACAAACTATCTTAGAATCTTCAAAAAAACATTTTACTCCAATTACAACATCTTCCTTCAAATATTTTAAATGTTTTTTAGCTTTTTCAGATAGAATTAATTCTACTTTTGACGACAAATCTTCTATCACAACTTTCTCGTCACTAACAGAATACACAATTCCTATTACTGAAAATGATTTAAACCTTTTAGATATCTTGTTTATAGAAATTGGATTGAAAAAAATAATATCGTTTTTTATTATTTCAGAAAGTTTTTCATATCTTTTTTTAAGCAGTTCTATGTAATCTATTATTTTTATTTCGTTGTATAAAGTCGGAAAAGACATAGAAATTTTAAAACTTTTCCTTTTTCTTTCTTTTAGAATTTTTTCTATATAATCCTTCTCTAGTACTTTTGGCTCTTGAACTTTTGGTAAAATTTCGAGAAGAAGTTTAAAATCTTCATCACTTAACGATGAAATATATTCAACATCTCTAACCAAATATCCTTTTTTTAAAAGTTCTAGTATTCTATTCATTTAATTACCTTTTAGTAGTTTCCAAATAATACAAAGTTATACCTTTTTCATTAGCTTTTTTTGAGTGTGGAGTCTCCATTTTTTTAACTCTATCTAGTCTAACAAGCTCTTCTAAATATTTTTTTGTTGTATTCCAACTAATCTTTTTGTTTAACCTTTCAGAAATAAACATTGTAATCTTTCTAACATTAGAAGGATATGGATGTAGAGAAAAGTATTCTTCGATCAGGCTATAAATTTTAAATCTTAGTGAAGGTCTTCCCCTTTTCATAATAGTATTTTTTATAAACTTTCATAATATAGTTTGTGGAAGTATATAATAACTAAAATTAAAATAATTTGCAAAATTATTTCAGTTTCTAAAAGTTTTTATCTTAAAAATTAAAAATATAACACAGTTATAAAATTTATTAAAAATAATTGAAAATTTTTTAATTCGCAATAAAAACAGATACACAATTTTTATTTGTTGTTAAAATGATTACACTACACAAAAAACCATTTGACAATTCATAAATAATATTTGAGTGTTCATACTAAATATTTGAAAATTCATAAAAAATGTAGGAAATTTCATAAAAAAAGTCGGAAAATTCACAAAAAATATTTGAATGTTCATAAAAAATATCAGAAAGTTTTCAGAAATTGTAAGATAGTTGAAAAACAATTTTTTATGAAAAATTTCAAATTTTTTACTTCGATAAAATAAAAACTAACTGCTAGTAAAACTCTCTTATAAAATCTTTTATAAATTCAATTAGTTTCTCTCCTTTTTTTGTTAATCGAATTACTTTGTTTCTTCCATGTTTTTCAAATTCTATAATATCCATCTCATATAACAATTTTAACATGTTTAAAGTATGTGAATAAGTTGTTTGAGTTTTTCTGTATATTTGTGTTATGTTTTTTTCTTTCAAATCGGCTAGTGATAACAATAATTTGAATGGTTTTTCTTTAAACAAAAAATCAATGATAGATTTTTTACTCGGCATTTTTTATTGTATATCTACCTCTTTGTAGTATTTTATTCATTCTTTCTACAACCTTTTCTCCTTCAGAATAAAATTCTTTATAACTTTCGAAGAAAATTTTTATAAATTCTTCTGCAAAAGTTGAAAAAGAGGATTTAACTGAATAAACTAAAGTTAATAAATCTTCAGCTTTTTTCTCTAAAGAAGTAGTAAATTCTCCAAGTCCAAAATCTATGAGCCAGATTTTATTTTCTTTGTCTATAATTAAGTTTGAAAGAGTTAAATCACCATGAACGATATTATTTTTGTGCAAAATTCCGATAATTTTTCCTAATTCAGTGGCAATTTCCTTATAATTGTTTTCATTTAGAAACTCTTTAAGTTTTTTACCATCTACGAATTCCATAGAAAACCAAAAATCATTTTCTTCTAAAACTCTTGGCACGTTTATTCCAATTCTTCTTACCTCTTTTAGTAATTTAATTTCTTTTTTGTTTCTTTCTCTTCTGATTTTCTCATCTAACTCTTTTAATCTATAAGATTTTTCAATCCTTTTCTTAATTATTTTTTCATCAATTTTTTCTATTATTGCTTCTGCACCTTGATAAATTATCATTATTTTTCTTCGTGATCTTCAATACCTTTTTCTGTAATTTTAAATACAACTTCTCTCTCAGGCAAATTTGGTGCATCTATTAATCTAGCAATTCTTAAATTACCTTTCGATTTTCTAAGATAAATTCTGTAAAAACTTATATGTGCTAATACATGCCCTCCAACAGGCTGAGTAGGATCCCCAAAAATAACATCAGGCCTTGCCATAACTTGATTAGTAATATAAACAGCTAAATTAAATGCATCAGCCAATCTTTGAAGTTGATGTAAATGTTTATTTAATTTTTGTTGTCTTTCAGCTAATTCTCCTCTACCTATATAATCAACTCTAAAATGCGATGTTATAGAATCAACAACTATTAAGCCAATGTTTTTTTCTTTTATTAGATCCACCGCTTTTTCAACCAACAGAATTTGATGATCGCTATTATAAGCTCTTGCAACATAAATGTTTTTCAATATTTTATCAGCATCTAACCCTCTATTCTTTGCAATTTCAGCTATTCTTTCTGGACTAAATGTTCCTTCACTATCTATAAATAAACAACCTCTTCCTAAACCACCTTGATCCTCTGGCAATTGAACATTAATAGCTAGTTGAAATGCTAGTTGTGTTTTTCCACTTCCAAACATACCAAAGGCTTCTGTTATTGCTTGTGTAGGTATTCCGCCACCAAGCAAATCGTCCAAAGCTTTTGAGCCAGTAGTTATTTTTTTCATTTTTAATCTTCTTTCGAGAACTTTATCAGCAGTTTCAACTTTTATTCCTAAAGCATCTCTAACATTTTCGATAATTTTTCTTGCTTGTTCTTCACTCATTTCAAGTAATGCAGCCAACTCAGAAGGATTGCTAGTTGCAATAATCATAGGATCTTTAATTCCTAATTCCTCTAATTTTTTAAGAGTTTTTGGTCCGATACCTTTAATGTCTTTTAAGTTTATCTCTTCCATAACATTATTTACATTCCTATGTTTTTATTTTTTCAAATAGATATTCTATTTCTTTCTCTAAATTAACGTTTTCGACTTCGTTTATCACAAACTCAATTGTATTTAAGAATTTATTTTTTCTTGCTCTTCCTTTTATCATTAGCATTTTTCCAACTAACAATTGATTAAGATATTCTTTTAAGTTATCGATTTTTTCTAAAACGTCAACTTTACTTTCTACAATTTTTTCTGCCGTTTCTCTAAAAGCAACAGCAAGAAAATTATGAGAGAATGTATTGATTTCCAATCTTAAGTATAAAGAATTTTTAGGTTCTATTTCGCCATGAATATCACATATAAATTTTTCTTCTTTCTTTCTAACTTTATTAGAACATATAGGACAAACTTTAAAGAAAAAGTTTTTACCAAAAACTTTAGTTATGATTCCAACAGTTTCATAATAACCAATAGAATTTAGTGGTCCTTCTAATTTTCTGTATTTATCTTTTGTAAACTTTTCTATTAAAGAATCTATGCTTGGTAAATCATCTCTTTCATCAAATTCGATAGTAGTGTTTTTATCTACAACAACATCAATTTCACCAAAAATGTTTTCTCTTGTTCGAGCATTATAAATTTTAAGAATGTCGCCTTCTTTTATTTTCATTTCTTCTGCTTCTTGTGCATATTCATTCCAGAAAACTAATCTTGCATAATCTGTATCATCAGCTACTAGAAAAACTTTTAATAAACCTTTTTCTTTGTTTTTTCTTTCAAATTCTTTAAGAGGGAAACTCTTAAAAACTTTAACTCTTACATTAACATTTCTTACTCCGCTAACTAATTCACTAAGAGGAGTAAAAGTTTTTATGTTTCTTATATCTATCCCATAATCTCTAGCAACTAAAATTGCTGCACCTTCCTCGCTTATTAAACCACTAAACTCAAATAGTTTTTGCTTAATTTCTTCTCTTATTTTTTCTTCCGGAACTTTAAATTTTTCTTTTATTAATTTAATTATTTCTTCAACCTTTCCCATAATTAGTGAGCGATTTATATAATTTTAGATATTCTTCAATAGCTTTATCCCAGTCAAATTTTGTTAATTTCTTCTTTCTTTCTTTTAGCAATCTTTTATAAACTTTTTTGTTTTTCCAAATCTTTAATATTTTGTTTATAGCATCGTTAATATCTTCACACTCTATACTTAATTCTTTAACTTCTTTCGGAATATCAGAGAATTTGAATGTTATTGGTAATGTATTACAACTTAATGCTTCTATTATTGGAAGTCCAAAACCTTCTACAATCGAAGGAAATATTAAAAAATGTGATTTAGAATAAATTTCAACAAGTTTGTCATCGTTTACTCTATCTAGAATAATAATATCCTTTTCATTTTTCAAGTGACTTAAATCAAAATTAACATAATAGACAGATTTTAATTTCCCCCCTATAATGAAGAGTTTGCAGTTAACTTTTTTTCTTAGCTCTCTAAACAATTTTATTGCTATGTCTACTCTTTTTCTATAAGAATAGTTACCCACAAAGCATAAAGTAAGAACTTTTTCTTTTTTTGTTTTTTGTCTAAACTTTTTTCTATCTATTCCTTCTAATATAACTTTCACATCTTTTCTTTTTAAAACTTTTTCGATATGTTCTTTTGTAAGAGAACTATTAGCCACTATGATTTTTGCCCTAGCAGCAACTTTCCAAATAATGTATGAAAGTAAATAAACCAGAAAACCAACTTTAAACTTTAGTTTTTTCCAATATAGTATTGGGAATAAATCGTGAAATGTTACTATAGTTTTTTTTCTATAGAACAAAGCAGCTAAAAAACCAAGTTCTGGTGATATTGCATGTATAATATCTGCTTGTTTACCTTTTATTATTGCAGATAAATTAGAATAAAGAAGACTATGTAAAAAACCTAACAATCCTTTATGAAATTTTCTTCTAAATACTAACTCTATTTCAAACTCGTTTTTTAATTTTGTATATAACTCATATGCATATCTTGCTAAACCTTTTGTTTCTTTTATTGAAAATTCCGGCGAAATTAACAAAACTTTCATTCTAAATTCAATTTTTTAATAGCAAGTTTTATGTCTTCTTTAAATATTGTATTTCTTTTTGAATGCTTAGCGATTTCATTAGCAACTTTTAGTATGTTGCTAACTTTTTCTTGTAATATTTCAGAAAGTTCTTTAGCTGCTTCGTATGAAATTCTTTCTATTCCAAACTCTTTTGAAAATTTTTTAAAATAATTGGTGCTAAATATTTTTTTCATAATATCTACATTTTTTTGAAGAAATTTATATATATGAAAAAAGGGAACAAACAATTGGTTTTATGACAAATATTTATGAATTATTAGTTTTAATTGTTTTAAGTTCGTTAACTATCGCACCTCTATTATTCTCTTCAAAAAACTATCAATTAGTTGGAAACTTTCAAGAAATAGGAGCATTACCAGAAATAACTTCTTCTTCGAGTGAAGAAATTTCTCAAGTTTCAAGAAGTCTTTCTCCAGAAAGTTGTAAAGAAAAAGTATCTAATGCAGGCGCTAGCATTGAAATATCTGTTAACAATTTAGGAAATAACGTTGTTGTAGAAATACATCATATATCATCTAATTACAAGAGATATGCAAAAATTTCTAGCGAAGAAAGTTTTTATTCAATCAATACAAATAACATAACTTGTGAATTAACCTTAGGCAACGAAAAAGAAATATTATCCTTAAAATCCTCTAAAGGGAAGTTAACTATAGGCTTCATTAACGGAAGTTTTTTTGAAGAAACATATGGAATGGCGAGTAAACTAGATGATTTAGTAAGATATTGTAGAAAAGAGTTTAACTCTACAAAGGAAATAATTTTATCAATCATTAATACTTCAACATGCCTAAAGGGAAAGTTTAATATCTAAATAAATTTATATATTTTTGATTGAATTATAATTCTATGGCACCAAAATACGTAAAATTTGATGTTCCAGAAGAAGTACAGGAAAAAGTATTGAGATTAGTAGAGATAGCAAGAACAACAGGAAAAATTAAGAAAGGAACTAATGAAGTTACTAAAGCTGTAGAAAGAGGTCAAGCCAAATTAGTAATAATAGCTATGAATGTAGATCCAGAAGAGATTGTAATGCATTTACCATTATTATGCGAAGAGAAAAAGGTACCTTATATATATGTAAAGAGAAAAGAAGATTTAGGTAAAGCTTCTGGAATTCAAGTATCTGCAGCAAGTGCATGTATAATTGAAGTTGGAGAGGGAAAGAAATTATTTGACGAAATTATAAATTGGTTAAAAAATAACACACCACAAAACTTTTAATAATTAAGAAACATGCCTGATCTATATCCTGCAGAGGTTATTGAAATAATCGGAAGAACAAGCTCTAAAGGCATTACTCAAGTAAAATGCAAAATATTAGAGGGAAAAGAAAAGGGTTCTATAGTTATAAGAAATGTCAGCGGACCTGTAAGAGTAGGAGATATATTACTTCTTAAGGAAGTTGAAATGGAAAGTGAAGAGAAAATTGAAGAAAGATGAATTGTAATTATTGTAACAGAGAAATTAAAAAAGGAACTGGAAAAATGTATGTAACGTCTGTCGGAAAAATATATTTCTTTTGTTCTTCTAAATGTGAAAAATATTTTTTGATGGGAAGAAAATTAAAATCACATAAATGGTTAAAAGATGAAATTAAAAATAGAAGTAGATAAGAAAACATTAGAAAAAAGCGTTGAGATTATTGATTTTATTGGTAAGAAAACAATAGATAATTTACTTTTCGAGTTTTTAAACAATAAAATTTACATAACCGACATATTATTTCTTGCATTAGATAAACTTAATAGAGATGAAAAAATAGTTTCTAAAGCTAATGAAATAGAAAAAAACGATTTTTTAGACGAAAATTATAAGGGCGAGTTGATAAAATATTTAGAGAGAAAAATTTCAGAATTAGGAAATAAACCTTTCTTTACTTCTTTAGAAGTTTCCAAATTTTATCAATGCCAAAGAAGATTTTTCTTAGAGAAAGTTGTTCATTCTAGACAAAAGAAATCTGAAAAAAGTTATAAAGGAGAAGTGTTTCATAAATCGATTAGTAACTTTATAACAAACTATAACAAATATGTTGATAACATAGAAGTATTAGCTTCAATGGTTACAGAAAATGTTATAAAAGAATACGAGAAAAAAGTTAAAATAGATAAATCAGAAGTTTTAAAATATCTTTATCAAATAGACTCTTTTATAAGGAAACAAAATTTTAAGTATATAATTTCAGAACCAATATTAATTTCAATAAAGTATGGAATTATTGGCACACCTGATATAATAGGAATAACTAGAGATAATGAAATAATCCCTTTTGAAATAAAGACAAAAACAAATAAAATAAAGGAAGGTTTAAAAATTCAAATAGTCGGAGAAGCATTTGTTACTGAAGTTTGTTTTAGGAAGGAAGTTAATAAATCATTTCTTTTAAGTCTTCAAAACGAAAAAACTTTTGAGATAAACATTACAGAAGAAGATAAAAAGCAAATACAAAACATATTGAACATGATGAAAAAAGTTTTGCTAAGTATGAGAATACCGCCAATGAGCAATTTGCCAAATTTTAGAAAAACCGTTTGTCCTTATTGTCATGTAAAAGAAACTTGCGATTTTATAGAAGAAACAAGAAAAAGTTTACTAAAAAAGAAAGTTTAAAAATTTAATGCGGGGGGTGGGATTTGAACCCACGACGGCACTAAGCCACTGGGACCTCAACCCAGCGCCCTTGTCCAGGCTAGGCGACCCCCGCATAAACTATATAAAAAATTAAAACTAATTTTTATGACGTTTGAATATATAATAACGATAGCAATAATATCGATAATAGCCTTATTTTTGTATATAGACAGGAAAAATATAGAAGTTAAAGGTATAATTCTTCTAAGAAGAACGAAAAGGTTTAATAAATTGTTAGAAACAATTGCCGAAAAATATAAAAAACTTTTTAATTATTTAGGCTATTTTTCTATAGTTTCTGCTTTTATAGCGGTTGGAATATTTTTCTATTTTGCTGTTGCAGAATTACTTAAACCTCCAAAAAATATGGCACCCATACAACTTGTATTGCCATCTTTACCTGGCTTGTGTTCTAGTGGATTCGTACTTTGCGTACCTCCATATTTTTGGTTTTTGGTTATACCTCTTATTGCAATTTTTCATGAGGCAATGCATGCAATATACGCAAAAATTTCTAATCTAAGGATAAAATCTGTCGGATACGCATTTATATTAATATTGCCGGCATTTTTTGTAGAAATAGATGAGAAAAAGCTTAAGAAAGCTAAAACTCTAGATAAATTAAAGATTTTTTCTTCTGGTTCGTTTGGGAATTTCATACTAGCTCTTATAGGTTTAGCACTTTTGTATATTTTTTCATTTGTTTTTGATATGATGTATGTTGAAAGCGGTCTAATCTTTTATGTAATAAATAACACACCAGCTTATTATGCAAACCTTTCTGGAATTCTAATTGGCATAAATGATAAAGAAATAAGAAACATAGCAGATTTAGAAAACATAAAGAAAGAACTTCAGCCTAATCAAACAATAAAAGTAATAACAACAAGCGGAGTTTACAACATTACATTAACAGAAAACAAGACAATAGGAATAATTATAAAAGAAGTATACTATAAAGGCAAAAATGATTTTTTTGAGAGAAATAAAGAAACGATTTTATCTGGTTTTTCTTTAATTAGAGAATTTTTCTTTTGGCTAATAATTTTGAACTTTGGTATAGGAATGTTTAACCTTTTACCTATTAAACCTCTAGATGGAGGTTTGTTTTTTGAGGAAGTATTTAGAAGATTAAAATATGGTGAGAAAATTTACAAAACATTCTCCTTATTAACAATACTTTTAATCGCACTACTATTCTTAAAAGCTATTTTAAGATTTTAAGAAGCTATTTTATCTTTTCTTTCTATTTTTATTATATCAAAGAATTTAGGAATCGCTATTTTTTTAACTTCTTTTTCTATTTTTTTCAAAACAGTGTTTTTTAGTATCATATCTTCTAAGATATCCTTTAAAGTCATTTGAGACAAAATTTTTATTGTGTTTTCTTCTACAATTTTTCTAATAGCTTTTTCCTGTTTGCCTCTAAGTCTTCTAAAAGTTAATATGTATTTCACTCTTAATAATGCATTATCTTTTGTTTTAACATTAACATAAACATTCATTCTTTTTATACCAACATATACATGGCTCTGAATATATTCTCTTAAACTTTCTATTCCATCAAATCTACTGTACGCAATTCCATTTTCTATTTTTGTGATTCTGAACCACACTTTATATTGATATTTGTTGGATTGAGTTAATTCAGTTAAGTTTAAACAAAATCTTCTATTTATTAAATAATTATAATCGCTGCAAAAAGTATCAGATATTTCTTTGTTTTGGAATTCTTCGCTTGCTAATAGTTTGACTCTATATAATTGTTTTTTTGCTTTCACCATTATTTAGAATATTTTTGTACTAATATTTTAGCTTCTTCTGGATCGTATTTCCAATCAACAGGTAACTTTCCAACTCTCTTATAGTATTTTTCCAATCTCTTTATTTTTGATTCTATTAAAATTAAACCTCTTCTTGAATGCTCATCTTTTCTATGAATTTCTAAATGCTTTCTTAACTTAACAGCTCTTTTAAGCAAATTTAACAAATCTTCAGGTATTTCATATTTTATTCCGTTTTCTTCTAAAATTTTTGTTATTGATTTACCAGTTATTTCTTTTACACTTGGTATTCCATACGAATCTCTTAGAATTAAACCAATCATAGAAGGCATGTAACCTTCTTTAGCTAATTTAACCACTAAGTTTTCTACTTCCTTTTTCGAATATCTAAGTTTAACATTCATAACCACAATTATTTAATATTAAAAATATTTATTTCTTTGACAAATCCTTTAAGAATATTATTAAAATTAGTGCAAAGACAGAAAAGAAGATTATTGCAGAATTGATTGAAATTAACCAAAAAGACAGAGATTTAGAGAAAGGAGAAGTTAATATTCCTATCGCTATTAGAATTGCCGAAATTATTATTATATACGTTACTACTTTTTCTAATAGCGGTAATTTTTCTTTCATAAATTTTAAATAAGCTAATGTATAAATTATAAAATTATGGAAAAGAAGAAGAAATGAGTTCCTTTAAACTAATAGCAGCAGATATTTGTTCTTAAGAAGCAGCTTTCTTTAATATCTTTCTTTTTATTTTTATTTTTCGCCCCGGCCGGGATTCGAACCCGGGTCTGCGGCGTTCTGTTAGTTATTATTGACAGGCCGCCATCCTAGACCACTAGACGACCGGGGCATAAATAAATATAAATATTATATATTTTCGATAAGCTATAAAAAATAAAAGTTATGAAAGGCTCATACATACTAATTTTAAAATTAGATAAGGATGAAAAACTAAACATTGGAAAGTTAGGAGAATTTGAACTAAAGAAGGGATATTATTGTTATGTAGGTAGTGCAAATGGTAAAAATATAGAAATTGAAGATAGAATAAGAAGATATTTTAAGCTTAATCAAGAAAAGAAAGGAAATTTAAGATGGCATATAGACTATCTTCTTATAAATCCTAATGTAAAAATAATAGATGTCATAAAGAGTAAAATTGATGAATGTAAACTTGCTAAAAAAGTCGAAAAAGTTTGTTTAGAAAGTGTACCTAATTTTGGAAATAGTGATTGTGATTGCGAATCTCATTTATTCTTTCATTATATAAATCCCAAAGTAAAACTCTTAAAAATTTTAAAATAATTGTGGGTGGCGACGCACTCCCTTTCCCGCCACATGCGTGGCAGTACTCGGGAGTACGCTGGCCGGTTTCACTTCCGTGTTCGGTATGGGTACGGGTGGGTCCCGGCCGCTTTGGTCGCCACCCACAATAATAAAAATAAAAAATAAATATTTATGCTAGGATTTTTATCTAAAAAGATTGAAAGTTTAGCGAGAAAGATTTATTCTTCAAAACTTGATGAAAAAGCAATAGACGAAATACTAAACGAATTTAAAATAATTCTATTGGAAAGTGATGTGGATATAAGCATTGTTAATAAGATTATTACAAACATAAGAACCGAAATTAAAAAATCAAAAATACCCGTTGGATTAACATACAGAGAATTCTTAATAAAACTTTTGTATGACAGTTTAGTTGAGATTCTTGGTAAAGAAAAAGCAAACTTAATAGGTAAGAAAAAGATAATGCTTGTTGGTTTATTTGGTAGCGGAAAAACAACAACAGCTGCAAAACTTGCAAAATATTTTCAAAAAAGAGGGTTAAAACCTCTCTTAGTAGCATTAGATTTTCATAGACCTGCTGCTATAGAGCAATTAAAACAACTCGCAGAAGAGATTAATGTTAACTTCTTTGTAGATAAAGATCCTTATGAAACAGCTAAAAAAAGCCTAGAATTTCTTAATAAATATGATACATTAATTTACGATACAGCAGGTAGAGATGCTTTAGACAAAGAATTGGCAAAAGAACTGAAAAAACTTAAAGAAATTATTGAGCCTGATGAAATACTCTTAGTTATTCCCGCAGATATAGGTAAGGTGGCAAAAAAACAAGCAGAAGAATTCCATAAGTTAGTAGGAATAACTGGAGTTATTGTAACTAAAGTCGATAGCACAGCAAAAGCTGGAGGAGCATTAAATGCTTGTAGCGTTACTAACGCAAAAGTAAAATTTATAACTTTTGGAGAGAAGATAGATGCAATAGAAGAATACGATCCAAAATCGTTTGTTTCTAGGATGTTAGGTTTAGGGGATTTAAATTCACTATTACAAAAAATAAAGTTAGAATTAAAAGATAAAGTAGAAATAGAGGAATTTAATTTTGAAGAGTTTTTAAAACAAATTCAAACAATTCAAAGTTTAGGTTCTTTAGCTAGTATAGCAAAACATTTACCTTTTGTAGGAATTTCTATACCAGAAGAACTTCTAGAATTGCAAGAGCAAAAAATGCAAAAATGGAAATATATAATTCAAAGCATGACAAAAGAAGAGAGGAGAAACCCAGATATATTAGACGAGAGCAGAATAAAAAGAATTGCAAAAGGTAGCGGAACTAGCGAGCAAGAGGTTAGAGAGTTAATATCTACTTATAAAAAAATTCAAAAACTTATGAAAAATTATGGAAAACTGATGCAAAACAAACAATTTGCTTCTTTAATGAAAAGGTTCGGTTTAAGTTTCTAACAAATTCTTTATAAACATTTCTTTATCGAATTTTTCTAAATCATCTTCTTTTTGGCCTGTACCAATATATGCAATAGGAACTTTAAACTCATATTCTATAGATAAAATATTTCCACCCTTTTCATTCACATCAACTTTTGTAAATACAACAAAATCAATATTTGAAATTTGTTGAAAGAATTTAAATTGATTTACTATATCGCTACCTGTTAAAGAATCTAGTACCAAAATTTTAATATCTGGATTATTAACTCTAACTATTTTTGCTAATTCATCCATTAGATTTTTATTAGTATGACTTCTTCCTGCAGTGTCTGCCAAAATAATTTCGTAACCATTTTTTATTGCATATTGTTTTGCTTCGTATATTACTGCAGCAGGATCATAACCGTAATCTTTTTTAAATATATCTACTTTTAGTTTTTTAGACCATTCATCTAGTTGTTCTATTGCAGCGGCTCTAAAAGTATCTGCAGCCACCAAAAGCACTTTATATTTTTTAGAGAGTTTTTTAGCAATTTTTGCTATTGTAGTTGTTTTTCCGCTACCATTAAATCCAAAAAACAAAATTAATATAGGTTTTTTCATTTTTTCTATCTCTTTTTCAAAATCTCTACTTTCTGCATAAGAAAGGATTTCTTCAATACTTTTTCTTATAGAGTTCATTATTTCTTCTTTGAATTTTTTTCTTTCTATTTTCTTTCCTATAAGATTTTTCTTTATATCCTCTATTATTTTTTTCGTTACATTATAACTACAATCAGCTTCTATCAGATTAACTTCTAATTCTTCTAAGAAATCTTTTAAATCTTCTTCTTTTATCTCTTTTTTTGTAATTTTTTCTTTAGTTTTTTTAACTTCCTCTTTTACTTTCTTTGTTACTTTCTCTACAAATTCCTTTATTTTTTTCTTAAAAAAAGAAAACATAAAGGATTATGAAAATTCCTTAGAGAAATTATTCCACGCAACTTCTAATATTGGCTTAATTAGGTTTTTAGCAACGTTTTCACTTCTTGTCCATAATGCTAAAGCTTGATTTGGCGCAACATTTTTTAAGTCTGTTAAACTCATTATTACATTTTCGTCATCAACCACTATTACATTACCTTCTATGGGGAGCTTATCTTTCTCTATAGTTCTCAATTCTCCGAAAACTTTTAAGGATTTTAATGCATCAACTTCCTTTAAATCTGTTGCTAAGAATCTTATATCTATGTTTCTTTCTTTTGCTTTAACCAATAAGTTTGTAAATCTTTCATAAATTTCCTTTAAAACTTCGCTACCAGCAACTATTTGAATTGAAGATTTTGCATTTTTTAATGCATATTCTATTTCATCAAAGAAAGATTTTAATCCTCTTATAGTACCAGTTAATTCTTCTGGTTGAATTTTTTGAATTCTCTTTTCAAAAATTTCCTTTAATTCTTTCATTATCTCACTGCTTTTAATTTCATCAATTCTTCTTTTCATTTCGTTAATTTTCTCTTCAAACCTTTTCTTATATCTTTCTAATGCTTCTTCCGGATCTATTGCAATATATCTTACAGGTCTTGTTTGCTGAATTATTACAAAGCCTTTATCTGCCAGACTCTCTAAAGTATCATATGTCCTAGATCTAGGAACTTGAGCAAGATCTGCTAACTCACCAGCTGTTGCACTACCTCTAGCTAGTAAAGCTACATAAAGTTTTCTTTCGTATAGGTTTAGACCTATTGTTTTTAGTGCATCTAAAACCTTTTGGTTGGCTATCATAGAAAGATTTAAAACTTAAAAAATTTATTTTTTTAGTATATTCATTCATTCAGATTTAACCAATAATTTTTGGACCGGGCGGGATTCGAACCCGCGGCCTCCTGCTTGCGAAGCAGGCGCTCTTCCTCTGAGCTACCGGCCCCCATAGCTATAATTTTTTCATTTATCAAAACGTTAAAAATCTTATGGAAAGGATAAAAAAAGATTTAAAGTTTTTTATTACTTTGGAAAAATTAAGAAAAGCTAGAGAAAAAGAAAAAGTGAGTGAAAGAGAGATTATGAAAGCTCTTATAGATAGTTATAATAACAGAATTTATTTTGATTCTTTATCCGAGCTAATCAATTATTTAAAATCTAAATTCCCAGATAAAAACTTACCAAAAAAAGAGATAATGAGAAGAATAGCAACAAGAGCTGGATATAAAATAAAATATGTTTGTAAAAGAGTTGAAAGACCTTTAGAAAAGTGCCCTATATGCGGATTACCATTGTTTGAGAAAATTTCTTTTAATCTGAAAGGAGAGAAAATAGTAGAATATTATTATTGCAAATTTTGTAATTATAAAAGTAGAGATAGAAAGGATTTGCCGATAAAATTTAAGTTTATTCTGTAGCTCTTGGTGCTACTACAAAATCTAATATTAATCTATCTGTTTCTTTGAACGTTAGTTTAATTGGATAATCTGTTGCCCACTGAATTATTACGGTATCAGCAACCTTAGAGACTTTGCTCATGGCAACTAAATAATCTAATGGATATCTTGCTTTACTATTTTCTTCTGCTTGTAAATCAAATAATATATCTTGACCTCTCTCTATTTCAATATCCAAAGAGCTTAATTCTCCAATTGCGTAAAATCTAATTTTATTCCCATCGGTAGATATCTCAATTTCATCTGCTATTTGTTTTGCATCATCTAAAATCTTTTTAAACCCATCAGCACTCAATTCTGCTTTTGCCTTAAATGTTAGTGTATCTATATTTGGTAGTTCTTCTTCTGTTAGAGTTAATATAGGCATTGAAAACTTTCTCTTTGCTGTATTTTCAAAAAGAATTACTAATTTTCCAGATTCTTCATACATAGTTAATTTATCTTTTTTCGTTCCTCTCTTTAATATTGTTTTTAGTTCATCGAGATTAACTCCTATGCTTTCAACATCTTTTTCTAATTCAAATTCTTCAAAGGCAGTAGGTAAAATATTTAATCTTATTACTGAAATCAAAGCTTTGTCAGCGGCTGTGAATGTTAATCCCTTATTTTTCTCTAACTTTATTATACCTTCTTCGACAAGCTTTGCTATACTATCGAAAACATCTTTGAACATTGTTGTTTCATATGTAGATATTTTGAACATAAAAATATACAGATTTTAAATATAAAGATTTTTAAACTTTTCATAAACCTCTAAAACTTTTCCAAATTTTTCATAATCTATTTTTTGTAAAATATCCACTATAAAATCTTCTTTATCTTTTGTGAAAAAAACTCTTACAAAATCATTTTTATTTGCTTTGAAGATAGATAAGAATTTAATTTCACTGCCGTCTAATTTAAAACCTTCGTCATCTATCTCTTTAACCTTTCCATAAGTAAAATATTTACCATCTTTCAATTCTTTTGACAATTCTTCTATTTTCACGAATTTATACATAAAAAATTAAAATACAAAATAATCTATTCAAAGCTTCTCCAAGAGTAGTTACATTTAGTACAAATGTAAAATACTGTAGGTGGCTCATCTGCAGCTCTTGTTTGTTGAACATAATAATAAGCTTCGTTATTGCCACATTTTGGACAAATAACATTTGTTTTGGGTAATTTCTTTTCTTGTTCAGATTTACCAATTACAGTTGCTTCTTCTTTGCTTTCTTTGAATTTACTTTCAAGTTTCACGTCTTTATCGAAATTATAAGATTTATCGCATTTTCTACAGTAAAAAACAACTTTTCCTTTCTCTCTTTTTGGTATTAATATACTTCCACATTTTGGGCAGGTTTTCATTTTATAATATATTGGTCGAACTCCTTAAATATTTTTCTTTGGTGTTGCAAATACCATTTATGGTAAAAATTATTTCAGAAGAGGAATATTTTCTTTTCAGAATTTTATTTATAATAGGAATAATAGTTGCAGCAGCTATAGCATCATGGACATTAATTTATTTTATAAATGAAACTTAAAATATTAAAAAAGAAGAAAAAAGAATAAATTGTTTGTTTGTTGACATAGAAGTAAGAGAATGTAAGATATTTAACGGAAGTCTAAAGATTACAGTATATAATAAAGGTGCATTTGATTTAAGTGGTTTAATCGATATAATACCTAAAAATGCTTATAAAACAATTTATATTTTTGCAAAAGAGATTCCTAATTCTATAAAAATAGTTATTAAAGATTGTCCAACGATAATAAAAGAATGTAAAATACAGCAGTGAAGCTTTTCTGAGAATTAATATAATATTAAAGCTTTATAGAAAGAAAATATATTTATGAAAGCTATATCTCCATTAATTGCTACTATCATTTTAATAGCATTAACAATAGCCATTGCAGGTATTTTGGGTTTATGGGCTGCAAGTTATGTTACGACAAGAATGCAAGAGGTAAATAAAACAGGAGAAGGAATAAATTGTGCTTTGGTAGATTTTGATGTAAAATCATGTAGAATCGACACTTCTAAAAATAAAATAAGATTAATATTGTTTAATAATAGACCTGTTGATATTAACGGATTTTCTGTATCTTTTTTTGATTTGGGTTCTAATGGGACGATAGAAAATGTTACTACACTTCAAATAAGCGAAACTCTAAAAAGAAGTGAATATAAAATCATAGAAATTGATTTATTATTACCAAACTTCGATAAATTAGAAATTAGAAGTTTAGAATGTCCAGAAAAATTAAAAGAAGTTACTTGTGTTTAAAAAGCCGATAAGGAAGAAAACACTATATATCCAAAAATCATCAATATTATGGAGTATCTTAAACCAGCAAGTACATTTCCTTCGCTTATTTTGCCTATTAATAATCCATTAAAAAAACTTTGTATTAATACCAAATGAAGTAAAATATTGTTAATCTCTTTTAAATCAATTTTTATTTGTTGAGAAGAAGTTATAGAAGGTAATAAGAATTTGATAATTATTACCATTATCAACAAAAACATGAAATAAATCATAAATCCTTGAATTTTTGTTGGACTAGAAATCATTTCTCTTTCTCTTCTAACCTTTTCAATTTCAATGTAACTTCTTATTATAGCTTCTATTAAAGATGCAACATCTCCACCAGCTTTAATTCCTTCGCCGATAGTTATTGATAATCTTCTTATTAATTTTGATTCACTTCTTTTTGCTAGGTTTTCTAAAGCTTTTTCAAAAGATATTCCTAGTTTAACTTCGTTATACATCTTTTTAATGAGTGGAGATAAAGCTTTATAATCGTTATCCTTAAGAACTTCAAGAATTTTTACTATACTTCTTCCGCTTCTCAAACTTTCTGCCAAATCTCTTAAAAATGAAGAGAAATAAAATTCAATTTCTTTAATTCTTTTATTTTTTTGAGAGAAGATAATAAAAACTATTATTAGTGGCAGAAAAATTCCTATAAGATTTAATATAAAGTTTAAAATGAAAAAATTAAAAATTCTAGAAAGAAAAAGATTATTAAAAATCAATAGGAATGCTGAAAAAACAAATATAATAATTATTGATAGTATCTCTTCTTTTTTCATATTTCGACTTCTACACTCTTTATTATAAATAAGAACAATATGTTCAAGAAAGGCAATATTATATAACTTAATATCTTTAATAGGTCTATTAAGGAAATAAAACCTATGTTAGTTTGTATAGCTGCCATTACAACAATCATAGAAATTATGAATAGAGGAGAAGATACTACTAAACCAACATATATCTCACTTATTGTACTTAATCTTTGTAAAAATTCTTCTCTTTTTATTTTCCAATCAAACATCAAATAATCATAAGTTATTTTTAGATAATTTTTTAAATCTCCACCACTTTCTATTATCGAAGCTATGTTATTTAAAATTTTTTGGAATAATGGAGAACAATTTGTTTTAGAAATGTATCTTAATGCGCTTAAAAAATCTTCTCCATAATTTTCTACTCTTTTTATTAGTTCTCTTATTTCTTTTGAGATTGCTTCGTATTCTTCAAATTTAGAAATTATCTTAAACATCAAATAAGGTTGAATGTTACTTTCTGCTAATGAGGTCATATGAAAAATAAAATTTAGAATGTTATTTTCAATACTTCTTCTATATTCTGATTCTTTTTGAATAGGTAAAGTATATAAAATTAAAAACGTTGTTATTGGAAAAATTATTGGAAAGAAATACTTCAAGTAAATTATATTTTCGGGTAATTTTATTGGAAGAAAAAATAATATTACTCCTAAAATTAGCGATATAAAAGTTAAGAAAAACATTCGAGCAAGATAAAGAGTATATACTTCTTTACTTCTTGTAGAAATTAAAGATTTTTTAATTCTTAAAAATATTTTTTTGTTTTTTACTCTATCTACTAACCAAGAAAACAAATTATACTCGAAGCTCATAAATATATTTTAGATTTCTATAACAAAAATATAACCAAGTTTTTTCACTATCTCATTTTCTTCCAATTTTAATACCAACTCTTTTGCTTTTTCAAATTCTATTAAACCTTCTATACTTTTCATTAGAGTTTCTTTATCTCTATAGTACATCTTTATAACTTCTCTAACCTCTTCATAATTCCTTTTTCCAGTTTTTAGTAACCATTCCAATACTTTTTTTCTATCTTCGATTTCTTTTTTTGCGGTTTCTAAATTTATTCCATATCTTTCGCAAATCTCTCTAATTAATATACTATCATTAACTTTTTCGTGAACATCTTCGAAAGGATTCCATTTATAAGTTACGTTTTGCATTACTTCCCCTTTCTCGTCTATTCCAGCAATTTCTATTATTTCAATCAATCTTCTTGCAAATTCTCCTTTTTCTTTGACTCTTTTCATTATTATAACTAAATCTAGAGCTTCTAACAAAACTATTGGCAGTTCGATAGGAGGAGAAATTAATCTTTTGACTAAAGATTTTAAATCTTCTGCATGAAAAGTTGATGCGCTTGCATGTCCAGATGCCATTCCTTGAAACATTACATAAACTTCTTTACCTCTTGTTTCTCCTACAATAACATAGTCTGGATTCATTCTGAAACTCTCTCTTAATAAATCAAACAAATTTACCTCTCCATATTTTGAACCACTAGGTAAAGGTATTCCAAAACCAACTCTTGCTACTAAAGGTACCCAATTTTCATGGTAAAATCTTAATTCTCTAGTATCTTCAATACTAACTATTTTTGCCTCAGGTCTTATAAAAATTCCTAAACTATTCAACAAGCTTGTTTTTCCCGAACCAACACCACCAATTATTAAAAAAGATATTTTATGCTCTATTAAAAACCATAAGTATGCAAAAATTTCTGCATTTGCTGTTCTTAGTTCTATCAATTCTATTGGAGAAAACGGTTTTTCGGTAAACTTTCTTATAGTAAAAGACGGTCCTCTCTGAGAAACCTCTTCACTAAAAGTTGCGCTTACTCTTGAACCATCTGGTAAGCTTCCTTCTAATATTGGTTCAGCATATGATACATGCTTTCCACATCTTATTGCAAGTTTTATTATAAAGTCTTTTAATTTTTCTATGTCATTAAAAACAACGTTTGTTTTTATATTTCCAAAATATCTATGAGTAACAAATACAGGTATATCTACTCCATTACAATTAATATCTTCTATGTAAGGATCATTAATTAAGGGTTCGATTTCATTCAAACCAACGAAGTCCCTATAAATATAATAGCTTATTTTTAAAAATGTCTCACTGTCTATCTTAACATTTAATATTTTTAAAACCTTTTGTAGAACATCTTTAAGTATTTCCGTCTGTTTTTCCTTTTCTTTTATACTTGTAATATCAACATCTAAATGTTCTAATATAAGTTCTTTTGTTTTTTCTAATAATTTTTTTTCTGATTCACTAAGTTTTGGCTCTATAACTTCGTAAAATATTATTTTTTCATCCTTTTTGTAAAAGATATGTGCATAAGCAAAAGGTTTTATCAATTCATAAGTTATATTTAAATCTTCAATTTTTTCAGGAATTTTAATTTCGGTAACCTTCATAAATTAATTATTATTGTTTCAATTTTTTTCTTACTGCTTTTCCAGGCTGAACTACTCCTAAGAATCTTGCACATTTTGGACAAACCCTTAATTTTACACTACCTAAACTTATTAAGTTTGGATTTACGCTATTCAATATTAAAGAATCTTTTATTACGTATTTTTTGTAAATAGGAAAGGTTTTGTATCTTGGATATAATCCGCCACAAAGATCACAATGTATATGATACTCATTACCTCTAGCTTTTGTATGTTCATATGTTCTTTTGTAAGGAGCTTTACTTATTGGCATACAAAAGATAAAAGTCAAATTAAATATATATTTATTTTTCTATGTTATCAAAATCATAGAATTTTACAAGATTTTTAATAAGTCCTTTCAATTCTTTGTTTTTAACTAATGTACTAACTAATTCTAGCAAATCCCATCTACAAATCGGATAGTAAGAAAGTTTTTCTATAAGTTTTAGCTCGCTATTATTAATACCTTTTCTTTTCAACAGTTTTACAACTTTCTTTATAAATTGTTGATGCAGTTTTTTAGATGGCGGTGTTAAAAATAGCGCTTCTTTACATAATATACAGTCAATTTTTTCTAGAACACTTTTATCTTCTTCATAATACTCATTTTCTTCATCTTCTTCATAGAAATTCTCAAAATGTTGAGAATTTAATTTAGAAATTTCTCTATTTATAAAATCTTTCAGCCGAGTTGAGGGATATTTTCCCCCTCGGCTTTTGTTTTTTGTATAGAAGTAGATATCTTCATATTTAAGTTTTCTACACATATAAAGTTATATGTTGTTTTTGCTAGTTTGTCCATACTAAATATAAAGTATACTTAAAATATTTATTCTTTTCTATAATTTGGTTTAGTATGAAAAAAGATTTACTATTACAATTTTTAAAACTTAAAAATGAATTAAAAAACAAAATAGAGGAATTAAAACAAAAAGATAAAATAGTTTTAGAAAACTATTGGAACGAATATCTTCCAACTAAAAAAGAATATAATTCTGCTGCTATCGATGGTAGTTATAACTATTTAAGATATAGGTCCTTAGTTTTTTATACAATTAACATATCTTTAGTTGAATATAGAAACAAACAAATAATTAGGAAGAGTTTTCCAGAATTTGATGTTATGGAAGATTTTATGTTTTTCGAAGATTTTCTGAGAACAGAAATGATAAAAAGAGAACTGTTGTTAGCAGCAGAAAAAATTGAAACTTCTAATATAATGTTAGATGGTTCATTAATATCTTTTTTAACTTATGTGCCAGAAGAAATTCGAAAATCATTTTTAGAAAAAGTTGAAACATCTCAGAATTTTATTTTCTCTATATCTAAAACGCCGATGAAAAGTTTTTCGGAAGTAAATAAAGAGGGGTTTTCAAAAGTAATTTCACATTACGAAAAATACAACATAATCTCTTTTTACTTTAAATTAAGAAAAAACTCTCTTATATTTAAAGTTGAGACATTTAAAAAGTTTGAAGATAGAATAGAAGATATAATTTCTTTAATAAGATTTTTTGAGTTTCGAGGATATCCATATTTACTTAAAAGAGCACACGAAGAAGCAAAAATTAGCAATAAAGACATTCAAAAATTTGCAAAACTTTTAGGAATAAGAGAAAAAACAGGAAGAGAAATATTATGAGCGAAGAAATTATTGGAAGATGTATAGGAGAGGCAAAAATTAACGAAGTAGAATTTCTTTCAACTAAGTTGCCAGAAGTTGGAAAATATGTTATATTAGAATATGATAATAAAAAAGTTTTAGGAATGATCGAAAGTTTAACAAGGTTTCATCCTGCGTTGTTAGAAGATGTCTATAACGAAGAAGAGATAGATTCTATAAAGAATTTTGAAGAAGACATGCAAATAATAAAAGGAAAAATAAAGATTCTGGGAGAAGTAGATACTTTAAAACTTCCTAAAATTCCACCAGCACCAGGAACGATAGTCAAAGTTGCAGATAAAGAAACTCTAGAAAAAATTTTTGGTAAAAGCGAAAAATCTATAAGTATAGGAAAGTTACTTAGTAACGAAGATGTTGAAGTTTATATAGATGTTAATAAATTAGTTTCGAGACATTTAGCAATTTTATCTATTACAGGAGCGGGAAAATCAAATACAGTAAGTGTTTTATCTGAAGGCATTTCTAAATTAGGTGGTACTGTTCTTATTTTCGATATGCATAGCGAATATGTCGATGCCGAATTTTCCAAGAAAAAAATATTAGATACCAAAATTAATCCATTATTTTTACATCCAAAAGAGGCCGCTAGATTAATTAACATAGAGGAAAATGCTTACATACAATATATGTTTTTTAGAAAAGTTTTTGAAAAAGTAAAAAATGAAATATTAAAACAAAACATTAAATTAGATACTGATATATTTTTCGAAACAATGATAAAAGAATTAGAAAGAGAAGCAAAAAAAGAAACAAGCTCTTCAGAATCTATTTACAAAGTTATAATGAAATTAGAAGACTTTAGAGAAAAGTTTGGAGAAATATTAGACTTAAGATACGATGAGATTACAAATATAATCGAAAAAGGAAAAATAAACATCGCAGATTTAGGTAGTGTAGATGAAGAAGTTGCAGACGTTTTTGTAAGCCATACTTTAAGGAAATTGCTAGAAGAAAGAAAGAGATATAAATCTATAGGTAAAGGTTTAAGTTTTCCAGTTTTTGTTGTTATAGAAGAAGCTCATATATTAATTCCGAAAGATTTTGATACATTTTCTAAATATTGGGCTTCTAGAATTGCAAGAGAAGGCAGAAAGTTTGGAATAGGTTTATGCTTAGTAAGTCAAAGACCCAAAGCTTTAGACGCAAACGTATTAAGTCAAGCTAATAACATGATAATATTAAAGCTGATAGAACCAAATGATCAAAAATATGTTCAAGCTGCTAGCGAAATGCTTACAGATGAATTATTAGTACAACTTTCATCTCTTAATGTTGGAGAAGCAATAGTTTTTGGTCCAATGATAAGAATTCCTGCGATAGTGAAAATTCATGAGTTTAAAGGAAAAATTAGCGGAAAAGATATCGATTTTATAGAAGAGAGTAGAAAAGAAGAAAATTCAAGTGAAGATTTAATATAATTAAAATTATGAAAGATGAAGGTAGTAGCGAAGCACGTGTTTGGAAGTTTATACGATTGCGATGAAGAAATTTTAAAGAACGAAGAAATGTTAATCGAAATAGTTAAGAAATCTGCAGAAATTGCTAATTCTAAATTAATTTCTATATATTCTTATAAGTTTGATGGCGGCGGAGGAGTTAGTGTAATTGCAATTGTTGCAGAATCTCATATTTCTATTCATACATATCCAGAATATAGATATGCTTTGGTTGATGTTTTTACTTGCGGTTCTCATACTGAGCCAGAAAAAGCTTTCGATTATATTGTAAAAGAATTGAAAGCTAAAAGTGTAAGCAAGAAAATTGAGAACAGAAGCTTCGAATAATTAGTAATTTATTTGGAAGTATTTTTTTGTTTTAACTATTTTTCTTTTTAGTTGCTTAGAAAGTTCTTTATCTTCGGTAGCTATTATGTATTCATCTTTGTATTTTAGAATTAGTTCATCCACTTTTCCTTTAATTTTAAGAACTTCTATTTTACCATTTTTTATCAAAAGTTTTACTTCTTTTAATATATTCTTATTAATATTTCCTATTTCTGCTAATGTTGTTTCAAAAATGTAAATTTTATAATTTCCTAGATTCTGATTAAGAAAATCTTCGAATAGCTGAAACTTCTTTTCTTTTATTAAGTATACTAAAAAGTTTGTGTCTAACAAAACTTTTTCCATATATTTTTATGGAGATTTATCCAATATCTTTTGATTCTTTGGGCACAAGAAGTATGGCAACTTTCGTAAAAACTAATGTAAATATTTTTATAGATCCTTATGCTGCGTTAGCACCTAGAAGATATGGATTATTTCCGCACGAAACAGAATTTAACATGTTAAATTTTTACTTGAATATCATTTATAAGCTTGGAAAATTTAGCGAATACGTTATTATAACTCATTATCATTACGATCATCATCCAAGACCAAATGATAATAATTTTTTCGAAAGTTTTAAAAATTCCAAGTTTTTAATAAAAGATTTTAGCAAAGAGCACAGAAGCGCAAAAATAAGAGGAAAACTTTTTATAAAAAACCTAGAAAAATATGGAATTGAATATGAGTATGTAGATGGAGAAGAAATAAAAATAGGAAAAACAAAACTAATATTTTCAGAACCAGTATGGCACGGAGAAATTAATTCTAAAGTAGGTAGAGTAATAACTCTTTTAATAAAACACAAAAAGCAAAAGATGTTTTTTGGAAGTGATGCACAATTCTTAATCGATGAAAAAGCACTAAGTTTTGTTTTGGATAATAGGCCAAACTTCTTAATAATTGATGGATTTCCAACAATATTAGAAGGATATAAAGTTAGCTCAAAAAGTTTTGAAGTTGGATTAAAGCATATGAAAGTTGTTATCGAAGAAATAAATTTTGATAAAATGATAGTAGATCATCATTTATTAAGAGATAAAGAATTTAAAAAGAAGTTTCCATATTATTCAGAAAAAATAATAACAGCAGCAGAATTTTATGGTTTGCAAAATTTGCAATTAGAAGCATATAGAAAAGAGCTTTATAATGGATATAAATTTGATTTAGATGTTTATAAGAATCAAATTTTAAAAGTAGTAGAAAAAATTATTAATGGTATATGAAATTTTTAATGAAAGAAAAAAAGCTGCCATAAAAAAGTTGTTTGAAGCAATAGAAAAAAATGAAGTTGATTTACCAATTAAAGATATTCTCATCGAATTAAATAAATATGATTTAGTTTATTCGACATCAAGTTGTGCGGGGAGAATTGCATTATTAGTAGATAAAGGAAGCAAAAAAGATTCTTATTTTATAGCTAAATGGCATGATACTGTAAGTTTTCAAGAAGTTGTGAAAGAATTAAAAAAAGATATTAATCACGAATTAATTTGGTTTAAGCAAGAACCATTTATAATTCATTTGGTTTTTCCGAAAATGAAATATGCATTAGAAGTTGTTAGAATAGCTAGAGATGTTGGTTTTAAACATAGCGGTATAATAAGTGCAAAAAAAGAAAAAATTGTTGTAGAAGTTACAGGCTTAGATAGAATAGATTTCCCTATAGTTATAAATTCTGAGTTAACAATATCTTTAGAAAATTTTTCAAAAATTTTAGATCTAGCAAATTCAAAATTAATTAGAAACAAAATGCTAAGAAACAAATTTTTTGAAAAGCTTTTTGAATATTTTAAGTCTGCTGGATTTAAAAAATCTGAACATTAAACATCTATTTCTAGTATAGCTGCTGTCAAACTCCTATAATCAGCAAAATATTTTGATTTTATGTTTGCAAATTTTTCTACTAATTTCCATCTTGCCGTTATTACTAAAAATTTCTTGATGTTTGAATTTAAAACTCTATTTATAAAATTCTTATATAACTCTTCTAAATTTTCGTATTTTTTTCTTATTCCATATGGCAAGTCTGTGATAACGAAATCATAATTCGAATAATCAATATTTAATGCGTCTTTAACAAAAAATTTTATTTTGGCATAAGCTTCTTTAGAATTCTCTTTTGCACATTCTATATAATTTTCGTTAATATCGCTACCATATATTTTTAGTTTTTCATCTTTTCCTCTATACTTTAACATATCTAACCACTTATTCCTATCTAAAAAATAAAATTTTTCGAACTCGAAGCTTCTGTTTAAATTCGGAACTCTATTAATTAAATGATAAGCTTCTATCGGAATAGTTCCTATACCACAAAAAGGATCTATTAGAGAAAATTCTTTATTATAATTACTAAGCAAAATCATAGATGCTGCAACTGTAGGTTTTAAAGGAGATATATGAGAGCATTTTCTATACCATCTTGCATGTAAGGATTTGCCTGTTGTATCTAATGCAACAAAAAATTTATCGTTCATAACATCTACCAAAATAGAAATGTTTGGATTATCTAAATTTACTTTTAATCTTATATTTTTCTTTTCGAGATAACTATCTATAACAGCTTGGCCAGCAACTCTTGCAACATCTAAGCTAGTAAAATTATGATTTCCAATTCTATTTGCAACAATTGCAAAAGTTTGAGTTGGATAAATATATTGAGTAAAATCGATAGAGCTCTTAATTTTACTATATATATCGTTTAACGATGAAAAATAATCTTCTAAAAGCACGTAGTATATTTTGTGTAAAGTTTTCGAAAAATAGTTTAAAATAAAGATATCATCTAAATTGCCTTCGAATTTTATCATTCCACCTCTTATTTTTTGAGCTTTTTGATTTATTAGCATTGAAACCTCTAGTGCTGCTATTTCTTCCAAACCTTTATTGCAAGTTGCTATAAATTCAACCTTCACTTATTATTTCTGCTTCGAATTCATAAATTTCTGTTTTTTCATCTAGCCAACAATTTTTATTTAATCCAGCTTTTAAGCACAAATTTTCTATAAAATCTTTTTTATTTGGCAAAACTTTCCAAACTTGTGGTAAAAACAAACCAACATTAAAACCTCTAACTATAACATAGCCTTTGTTTTTATCTAAGATGTTTAGAATTTCTTTTCTGTTTTTCACTTTATTGTCTATTCTTTTTAATTCGCTCAAAATGCTAACTTCAATTTTAATCTTATCTAATTCATCTTTTCTTAATGGTTCAAACCTTGGATCTCTACAAGCTTCTTTAGCTGCTTTAATTATAGCAATAGCTAAGGGATATATGGGATAAGGATATCCTATACATCCTCTCAGTTCACTATCTTTATAAATAGAAACAAAAACACCTTTCAATTCTTTAAATTCGTTAGGTAAAGAATCTAAATCTATTTCATATTCTTTTCCATATTTAACAAAAAATTCTATTGATTTTCTAGCAAGTTCTAAAATTTTATCTTTCATAACCAACTTTTAAAATATACATAAGCACTATTCCAAAAATAAAGAACAATATTAGTAACGTTCTATTTCTTATGTCTTTTTCTTTTTTTATTTCAGGCAAAATATCCACAGCAGCTAGATATAAAAACCCACCAGCAACTAATGGTAATAAAAAGTTTATAGAAGTTTCGTTTAGGAAATAGAATCCTAGTATTCCTCCTAATATAGCTGATAATTGAGATAAAAACGTTAATAATACAGCTTTTTCTCTTTTAAAACCGCTAGATAGCAAAAGTGAAAAATTACTTATTTCTTGTGGAATTTCATGAAAAATAATAGAAAAAGTTGTTATAATACCCAAATAAAAATTTGTTAAATATGCTATTGCTATCGCAACACCATCCAAAAAATTATGAATAACATCAGCAAATATAGTTAGATATCCTAAGGAATGTATATTGCATTTATATTCGTGACAATGATGCCAATGAATTAAAAATTCTAGTAACAAAAACAAAACAAAGCCTATCATTAAGAATTTTAGAGCATTTTCTGTTTCAACTTTTTCAAGAGATTCCGATAATAGATGAAAAAAAGCTGCAGATATTAAAACACCAGAAGCAAAAGGAACTATAAATTTTATTACTTTTCTTAAAATGTTGTTGCTAATAAAAAAAGAAAAAATTCCAACTAATCCTATCAAACTTACAATAAATGTTGATAATAAAATATAAAATATCATTCTACTATAAATCTAGCAATTCTATAATCTTCATTTATTTCCGGCTCATTTATTTCTTTAACTTTAGCATTAAGGCCAAAATCCTTTAATATATATTCTAAATCGTATATATATTCATTCACACCACAAGTTTCACAAAATATTCCTTCAAATTTTATATCAGCTTCTATTTTATCTCCTAATTGATTTATCTCTATTATTTTCGCAGTGGCTTCGGGGCTTCTATATCTATTATATTTTTCTATCGCTTCCTTAATTTTTTCTAATTTTGATGCTTTCATAATCGTATTAATTAAAAAGGTTTTTAAATATTAAATAACTATATTTATGGTTAAATATCATGACGAAATTAAAGGAAGGACTCCTACTGGAGCAAAGTTTATTCCTCATTATAAAGTTAAAAAGAAGTGTCATTTGGGAGGTTACGATATAAATCCAGAGCTTTCAGAAGCAGAAAAAAGAATAATTGAAAGAACTAAGGGCGGAAATAGAAAAGTTAAACTAAAATTTGTAACATATGCGAATGTTTTTGATGGAAAAAGTTATAGAAAAGTTAAAATATTGGACGTAGTTGAAAATAAAGCACATCCATTATTTGAAAGAAAGAAAATTATTACAAAAGGTGCCATAATTAAAACTGAGATAGGATTAGCTAAGGTAACTTCAAGACCCTCGCAGCACGGAGTTGTAAATGCTATACTTATTGAATCTAAATAGTTTTGATTAATTCTTCTTCGCTTAGGTAATTTGAAAAAAATCTGTTAACATTTTCCAAATCTTTTTGAAATAACTCTTCAAATATTGGAGAATCTTTTCTAACACCATGACTAAAATCTATAAAGTATGCTTTATTATGCCCAACCATTATATTATGCTCGCTTAAATCTCCATGAACTAATCCAACTTCCTTTAATTTTTTCATGTTATCTATAATTTGCGAATATAAATCTTTAGCAATTTCATAATCTAATTCTACATCTTTCAAAAGAGGATAAGGAGTTTCATTTTCTCCCAAAAATTCCATAACGAGAATATTTTGATAAGAAGCAATCGGTTTAGGACAATTTATCTTTGCTTTTTCATAAGCAATTTTTAAATTTCTATATTCTCTATTGCACCAAGCAAAAACTACATTTCTTCTCTCTCTTTTAATTCTTTCGTATCTAGAATCTAAGCTCAATAAACTTCTCATTTGTTTGAAATCAGTATGATAAATTCTATAAATTTTTATTGCTATATAGTTCTTGTAAAAATCTTTACCTAAAAATATTACGCTTTCTTTTCCTTCTTTAATAATTCCTACTAGACCAAAAATTACCATTCTATTTCTTAGTTCAACTAGTGCCTTAATTGTTAAATTATCTAAAACTTTTGAATATACTTTAAGTTCTTCTTTAAAATCTAAGCTCATTAGGTAAATTCTTTATGTATCCATTTTTTCTTAGCCAATTAACTTCACTTTGTGTATATACATGTATAATATCTCCCTTATCTTCAGTAAACGGCCATTTTTTAAGTATAACTATGTCGCCAACTTTTATCCAAACTCTTTTAGCAATTTTTCCAGCAATCCTTCCCATTCGAACTTTTCCATCTTCGCATATAACTCTTACTCTATCTCCAGCGTAAAACATTTCTACCATACCATAAACTTCTCCATTTTTTTCATCTGCTAATCTAATTTTTGTTTCTTCGCTCATATTTTTCTTATTAGTATAGTATCTAAATATAATCTTTTTCCTTCTTTTACACCAACTAAAGTTCTTGTAACTTTATATTCTATTGGAAACTTTTTTGAAATTAAATTTAAAATTTCATATGCAACCTTCTTAGAACCTATATATAAATCTATACCATCTTTGTTTTTTTCTACTTTAGAAATAAAACTTAGAAAATCTTGCTTATTTCTTTTATTAACATAATTTTCAATTTCTTTTAGTAATTCTTCACTAACATCAAATCTTAGTTGCAAGATAGCTTGCTTATAACCGCTGTTTTTCATAGCACAAAACTTACATGTAAATGGTTTTTCTGTTATTGTAATTATCTTTTCTGAAATAAGTAGATTGTCTCTATAGAATTTAACGAAAAGTTCAGGATAATTTAGTTCATATTGTATGTCTGCATTTACTTTAAAATGATCAGAATGTTTTACATAATGATCTATTGCTTCCTCTATAGTATTAAAAAGAAATTTTTTTGAAAAAGAATATTTCCCACAATATTTACAAAAATATATTTTTTGAATTTTTGGAATTTCTAAACTTCTTTCAAAATCTTTTCTAAAACAATCTATACAAAATTTTTCAATAAATATTTCTGCTTCTTTTCCACATTTTGGACATATTTTTCTCAACATTAAAAATAAATACTTTAACTTTACAAAAAGATTAATGAAATATACAATTTATTTACTTTTAACAATTTTCGTAGTTTTCATTCTTCAAATAATTATAGTTAATTTTACAGAGACGTTTTCTTTAATTCCTAGAAAGGTGCTTGAAGGAGAAGTGTGGAGAATTTTTACATCTATTTTTTTGCATGGAGATTTTTTGCATTTATTCTATAATTCTTTCGCTCTTTTAATTTTCGCTCCTATATTAGAGAATACTATTGGCCATAGAAGATTTTTGATTGTATTTTTTACTAGCGGAATTTTAGGAAGTATCGCATATTTATTAACAAGCTTAGTAATTAATGATCTCGATATACCAGCTTTAGGGGCTAGTGGAGCTATCTATGGAGTAATAGGAACATTAGCAATATTAAGGCCAACAACGATAGTTTTTGTTTATTTTATTCCTGTACCTTTATTATTTTTAGCAATGTTTTGGATTATTACAGAATCCTTAGGAACTTTACTACAATTGTTTGGTTTAAAAACTTCTATAGCATATCAAGCCCATCTCGCAGGATTGTTATTCGGAATTTTTTATGGATACAGATTGAAAGAGAGAGGCATAAAAATTAGATATTATTTTTGAAAGAACTTAGCTAAAGAGGTTTGTTTAGTTCCTCTTAATATATCGCTTTCACTAACATTTAAAACTGAAAGCACTCTTAAAGCTGCAGGTAATATTTGATTTGAAATATAATATTCAACATCCACATCTTCTTTTTTTACAAACAGAGCATATTCAGCTTTTTCAGAAATAGAACTTCCAAACTTAGTTATTACAAAAGGTATTATACTCCCTTCGGATATTTTTATTCCTCTTTGTATAGCTTTTTTTGCTGCAATAACATGAGGGCTTATTTGTTTGTACTCACTAATGTTTTTTGTTAATTGTTCATATATGGTTACATCTTCTAACTTAAACTCATAATTTCTTAATTTTTGAATTACATTTCTAACATATTCTATAGCTTTTTTAACATCATTCTCTTTAAGTACTATTTCTAGAACATCTCTTTGTACAATTTTTGCTAATTTACACCAATCTCTTCTTACAGTTTCGAAACCTCTAATCTCTAAGGAACCATCTTCACTTAATAAGGCATATCTCTTTTTAGCACCAGCTTCTTTCTCTCTCTTCTTTACAAAAATTCCTCTGACATAAAAACCTCTAAATTCTAATTCCATTTTACTTTTCAAAGAAGAATTCACTAAATTTAAAAAGTTTTGTGCAGATTTTATAAAATCTTCTTTATTGAGCTTTGAAGTTATCATTAAAGAATCTGTATCTCCATATATTATTTCAAAATCGAAATTCTTAGCTAATTCAGCAACTTTTTTAATATAGCTTCTTTCGAATGCTGTAACACTTTCTGCACATTCTCTTTTATACCATCTCGCACCAACATAACCCAAATATCCATATGTTGCGTTTGCAAGAATTTTTAGAGAATACTGTAAAGCATCTAGTAATTTATATTCTTCACTATTTTTATCTAAATTTTTCATTAACTTTTTTATTCTTGCCCTTTCATCAATTAAAAATTCTAAATGCTTAGGTATGAAACCTTTTCTTAATGTACAAAAGTGATAGTTTAGTTCTGGCACTTTATTTTCTGCTTTACAAACTTCATGCTCACAATTAAAAGTATCTATTGAAATGTTGTGTGCAACTATTATTGTAGGATATAGAGATTTAAAATCAAGCACAATTATATTTTCATGTATTCCTGTTTTTGGCTCAAAAACAAAAGCACCTTTATATGGAGCTTTTAATCTTCTTATTTGTAATTCTTCGTGCTTAGGTCTATTAGGCGCAATTTGATTATCATAGTATGCGTTTTTTAGAAGATATGCTTCTACTAGCTGAGAATATGTATTTCTACAAACATCAAACAAGCTTAATGATGTTAGTTTAGATAAAGCTATCATTTGCGGTAAAAATATTTCTAAAAGCTTTAATACTAATTCACAATCCCAAACATTGTATTCTATTGCTTTTCTTATATCAACTCCTTGTTTAAATATAAGTTGCATTTCCTCAAAGCTTAACTCTTTTTTTCCATAGCCCAAAAATTCTTTTGCTACAGCATCTAAGGTTAAAACTTCAGTTTTTATGTTTGGAGATAAAATATGATCAACAAAAACGTATAAATCCAAATAAACTCTTCCAGGAATTTTAAAAGATTTTACCCAACCTCTCTTTACAGCTTTTATTTTTGAATTTTCTTTACCTATGTTTAATTCTAATCCATATTTTTCTGCTTTTTCTTTTAATAAAGGTATATCGAAACCATCCGTATTATATCCAACCAGAATGTCTGGATCCTTTTCTTTTATTATCTCTATAAATCTTTTTATTAATTCTTTTTCTGTTTTAAAATTTTCTACATTATCAAATTTTTCTCCAAAATCCAAACTTAGTGTTATTTTATATCCATCGTTTCCAACTATAGATATTAATGCAATCTTTTCAGAATCTTTTTCTTCAAAGATTTCAATATCAAATGCATATATTTTTAATTTTGGTAGTTTGTTAATTTCTATTTTTTCAATCTTTTCTGCCAAAATCTTTTCATCTTTTTTTATTCCATAAACTTTTAACCAACTTGAAGGCAAAACATTATTATCAATTAAAAATCTTCTGTAAAAAGGAATATCATATTCAAAAGTTTCTAAAACTTCGCTAAAATTATCTTTTATAAATTTCCTTACTTTTGGGATTTTTCTAGGATTGTTAATAGTAATTTTTATTACTTTCACTTCTTTTCCCAAAAACTCTTTTCTTAATATTTCAACATTTTCTATTTTTGCTTCTGGAATTTTTGTTTTTTTAATTTTTTCTATAAATTCTGGAATTAACTCTTCTTTAACTAATACATAGAAATATGGCAAAAAGCCTTTATAATATACAACTAAATTATTACCTTCTAAATCTTTACAAAACATTCTTATTATTGGCTTAAATTCTTTAGTAAGTACATAGTCAATATCTAATAGAAATACTTCTTTTTCTACTTTTTCCATAAATTATTTAATTGTTTTTATGGAAATAGCAATTTTATTCACAGGCGGAAAAGATTCTACTTATACAGTTTATAAAGCAATAGAGGATGGATTTAAAGTAAAAAGATTAATAACTATAAGACCAAAAAAAGAAGATTCTTACATGTTTCACACACCTTCTTTAGAATTTGCCAAGATTCAAGCAGAATTAATGAATATCGAGCATGTTTATTTAGATGTTAGCGGAGAAAAAGAAGTTGAAGTTGAAGAAGCAATAGAAAAAATAAAAGATTTTGTAAAAGATGTTAAATTTTTAGGTATAGGTGGAATTAGAAGCAAATATCAGCTTGAACGATTCGAAAAAATTGCAAAATCTTTAAATTTAAAACTTTATGTACCTCTTTTAAATATAGATTGCATTCAACATTGGAAGAATCTTTTATCAAAAAAATTTAAAGTCATAATAACTAGTGTTAATGCTTATGGATTAGATGAAAGTTTCTTAGCAAAAATTGTTGACGAGCATTTACTTAATAAATTAATAGAAAAATCAAAGATTTTTGGTTTTGATTTGTGTTTTGAAGGAGGGGAAGCAGAAACATTAGTTTTAGATTGTCCATTATTTTCCAAAGAAATCGTTATCGAAGATTATGAAATAATAAAAGAAAATCTTTCTGCCAGAGTTTTAATAAAAAAATATAGTTTAAAATCCAAACTTTAAACCAATTTTATATTAACTTGAATTTCTTTTCCAAAATCTATTCTCATAATTTGCTTTAGTGCTCTTTCATCTGGTTGTAAATATATTAATCTTTTGTGAATTCTCATTTCCCAAACTTCCCATGTTGCATTTCCATGACCAGTACCGTCTTTAATGTTTGCCATTGTATAAACTTTTAATCTTCTTGTTGGTAAAGGTATAGGCCCTTTATACATTATTCCATATTTCTTTGCAATGCTAATTATCTCTTCACAAACTCTTTTTAATTCGTTCAAATCTCTACTTGCGAGTTTTATTATTATCTTATCCATAAATATTTCTATTAAATATAAATATGCTTAAAAATTAAAATTTTTCGTTCAATAAAATATATAAAAAAGTAGAGAAATTAATATATATGGGTAACGTCAATAAATAAATATTCGAACCTTCATAAACTCACTGCTCGGTAATAACATGGAGATAACAAAACTAAAATGCAAAGTTTGTGGAAGTGAAAATATAATTCAAGATTCATCTACTGGCGAGTATGTTTGTAGTAATTGTGGTGCTGTTGTTGAAGAAAACATTATAGATCTAAGTCAAGAATGGAGAGCATTTAGTAGCGAGCAACTTGAAAGAAGAGCAAGAACAGGAAGTCCATTATCTGTTGTTAAGCATGATAAAGGTTTGTCCACACAAATTGGTAAAGGTTCTGCTGAATTGTATAAAGTTCCAACAGAAAAAAGATTTCAATATTACAGATTAACTCAATTAAGTAAAAGATTAAGCAGCTCTAAAGACAGAAATTTAAGTTATGCTATATCTGAATTACAAAGAATAGTTTCTGCTTTACAATTACCAAAGAGCGTATTAGAAAGAGCAGCTATGTATCACGAGCAATTAATAAGTAGAGGTGCAATAAGAGGTAGAAGTATAGAAAGTATTGTAGCTTCCTTAGTTTATTATGCAGCAAAAGAATTACATACTCCAAGAACTTTTGATGAAATTGCTGAAGTTGTTGGAATAGATAAGAGAGAGTTAGGAAGAGCTTATAGATTTGTAGCAAGAGAGCTTGGACTAAGAATTTTACCAGCAGATGCAAGCGATTATATTCCAAGATTTTGTAGTTTAATTGGAGTAAGTGAAAAAGTTCAAAAAAGAGCATTTGAAATTTTAGAACAAGCAAGAAAAGCTGGAATTGTTAGCGGCAAAGGACCTACCGGAGTAGCTGCTGCTGTAATATTCATAGCAAGTTTATTAGAAGGCGAAAGAAAATCTCAAAGAGAAATTGCTGAAAAATGTAAATTAACAGAGGTAACGATTAGAAATAGATACAAAGAAATAATTGAAAGATTAGGATTAGAAAACATAATAAGAGAAAAAGAGAAAGAATTAGAAGAATTAGAAAAAGCCAAAGCAGAAGAAGTTAAAAAAGAAGAAAAATCTGTAATTCCACTATTATCAAAGGAAGAAGAAAAAGAAGAGAAAAAAGAGAAAAAGGTAGAAAAGAAAGAGAAAAAAGAAGAGGTAAAGAAAAAAGAAAAAAAGAGTAAAGCAAAGAAATCTAAATCAAAAAAAGGAAAGAAATAAATTTTGATGATTTTTAAGTGTCCATATTGTAATGAAGAGCTAAAAACTATTTTTGAAGAAAAAAAGATAAAATACTTTGGAAGAGTTCTATTCTATACAATTTATTGTGAAAAGTGCGGATTTAAATTTTCAGACGAATTTACTTTAGATGTCAAAGAACCAAAAGCATATTATCTTAAGGTTGAAAACGAAAATGATTTGTTTGCAAAAATAGTTAGAGGAAGTAATGGATATGTTGAAATTAAAGAGTTAGGGATAAAACTAATTCCTGGTGCTTTTTCAAAGTCTTTCATTAAGAACGTAGAAGGTTTTTTAAACGATGTAGAAGATATAATAAAATCTCAGCTAAAAAATCTTAGTGGGAAAAAATTAGAAAAGGCGAAAAAGCTTTTAGAAGAAATAGAAAAAATGAAAAGATTAGAAAAGAAATTTACTATAGTAGTTAAGGATGTTACTGGCATTTCAAAGATTATTTCAAAAAAAGCAAAAGTAAGAAAATTAACTGAAAAAGAAATAAAAAAATTAAAAACATCGATAACTTATTTATGAAATACTTAATAACTGCAGCATTACCATATACTAATAATTTACCTCATCTAGGAAACATTGCAGGTTCTCATTTACCTGCAGATATTTATCAAAAACTTCTAAAATTATTAGGAAATGATGTAGTTTTTATTGGAGGTACTGATGAGCATGGAAGTCCTATAGAAATAGCTGCATTAAAAGAAAAAGTTAGTCCAAAAGAATTATGTGATAAGTATTATGTTTTGCATAAAAAAATATACGATTGGTTAAGAATAGACTACGATAATTTTGGTAGAACTTCTAATAAAATAAATCATGAAATGACTCAATACATATTTAAAAAGCTTTATGAAAATGGATATATCTTTGAAAGTTCGATAATTTTACCATATTGCGAATTTGATAAAAGATTTTTGCCAGATAGATATGTTATAGGTACTTGTCCTTATTGTAAATACGAGAAAGCAAGAGGAGATCAATGTGAAAATTGTGGAAAATTATTGGATCCAAAAGATCTAATAGATCCAAAATGTGCTATATGTGGCAATTCTCCAACATTCAAAGAATCTAAACATTTATTTTTTGATCTTCCAAAATTAGAGAGAAAACTACTAAAATGGATACAAAAAAATAAACATTGGAAAGAAAATGTAAAAAATTTTGCATTAAGCTGGCTAAAAGAGGGATTAAAAGCCAGAAGTATTTCTAGAGATTTAACTTGGGGTATAAAAATTCCCTTAGAAGGCTATGAAGACAAGGTATTTTATGTTTGGTTTGACGCTCCAATTGGTTACATTTCTTCAACAATAGAATATTTTGAGAAAATTGGAAAAAAAGATGAATGGAAAAATTATTGGTTAAAAAATTCTAAAGCAAGAATAGTTCATTTTTTAGGTAAAGATAACATACCATTTCATACTATTTTTTGGCCTGCAATGCTAATGGGAACAAAAGAATTTAATTTGCCTTATTATGTTTTTGGTTTAGAATATTTGAATTTCGAAGGCAGAAAAATTTCTAAAAGCCAAAATTGGGGCGTATTCTTAGAAATAGAAGATGAAAAAATAAAATTGAGAATATTAGCAAACAATCAAGACAAAAAATTCGAAGTCGATCCAGATTACATAAGATTCTACTTATCATTAATCTTACCAGAAAATAAAGATTCTAGTTTTTCTGTAAAAGAGTTTGTAGAAAAAATAAACAAAGAACTTATAGGAAATTTTGGAAATTTCGTGTATAGAGTTTTGAGTTTTGTAGAAAAGTATTATAACTTAGAGATACCCAAAACAAAAGCAGATAAAGATATTTTAAAAGTTTTCAAAGATGCAAAAAAAGAAATAAAAGATTTAGTGAAAAAATTTGAAATAAAGAAAGTTTTAATGAAGGTTTTAGAACTTTCATATCTTTCTAACAAATATTTTCAAGAAAACGAGCCATGGAAAAATCAAGAAAAAAGAGACGAGGTAATTTTAACATCTGTTAATTTAGTAAAAGATTTAGCAATTCTCTTCTGGCCATATATAACAAATTCCTCTGAAAAAATTTTCAAAATGATAAATTACGAATTCATCGCAAAGGGAGCAATAAAAAGGATTGGAAAAATAGAATTAAAAGATACAAAAATTAACAAGCCAGAAATTATTTTCAAACCTCTTGAAATAAATATTTAATCTTTTTTGTATTTTGGAATATTTCTTAATGCGTCAAACATCGCTTGAATTAAATTCATATGTTGTTTAGTTCTTCCAAAAGTTTTACTCCAAACATCTTTTATTCCTGCTAATCTAAACAATTTTTTGCTTTCATCATCAACAACCAATCCAGTACCTCTTGGTGCTGGCATTAATTCTACTTTTACACTTCCGCTCTTTCCATATGTTTTCCATGGGATTGAATGCTCTTCATTACAAGCACATTCCCAGCTACCGCAGCCTCTATATACTTTAATTATGTTTAGTTTTGCTTTTCTTAAAGCTTTTAAATATGCGCTTCTTCCATCTTTACCCTTTCCTCTTCCTATGCCAACGTGCCCATTTCCATCACCTACAATAACCATTACACTATATCTAGTTCTTCTACCGCTAGCAGTAACTTTTTGGCTTCTCTTTATGGGTATTCTTTTTCCAGCACCACCTTTTGTACCTCCTTTACCTATTAAAACAAATTCTACTTTTAAATTTGGTAATAAAATATCAACGATTTCTGGCTCTAATATTTTCATGTTTTTTTCTAATATTTCATCTATAGACTTTATTTTCCCTTCTAGAACCATTTTTCCAAGTTTTGTTCTAGGTTTCCAATTAGCTAAGCTTTCAGGTAAAGGAAGCTTAATTTCTTCCTGCTGTTCTTGAACTTCTTCTTTTTGCTCAGTTATCTCAACCATAATCTTTTAAAATTTGTTCTTTAACTTTATAAAAATCTTGAGTTATGTTTTTGAACTTTTCTAAATAACTCGCTATATGTTTACCTTCGATTCTATCTTGCGAAGGTAATATTTCTTCGCTATGAGGTATTTTCAATCCAGCATCTACAGCACCTTTTAAAACAGCATATATTCTATTACCTTTTGTGCTTCTATTTAGACCTATATCTAAAATCGCTTCTTGAATTCCATACTTTAGTGCAAGTTTACCTATTATTAACCCAGTTAAATATGCAGCAGGCAAATTTTTGCAAGAATATTGCCAGTTATATTTATCTTTTAAAATCTTTGATGTAATGCCAATTATAGTATAATCTTGAGCTTCTTTTGATTTAACTAATTGAGCAATAATATATCTATTTGTTTTTCTTACAACCAATCTTACTTTTCCGCTTTTTAATAATCCTATTCTTTGTCTATAATCTGTTTTAAACTTTCTTCTTCTTTTATATGGCATTTTATAAGTTGTTTTTTGAACCATTTTATTTGTTTTCTTCTTTTAATAGTTTATGGGTTTCTAAATATAATTTTAAGTGAGAAACGCTTCTGAAATATCCACCCTTTATTAATCTTCTTAACTCTCTATAAGTTTTATTATCTATCTTTCCTTCTTCTTTTAATTTTTTGATAAATCTTCTTAATGGTCTAACTCTATTTATCCACTTTCTTTTTCTAGAAATTATTGAGTATTTACCACCTTTTCTTACTGGCTTCTTTTCTTTTTCCTTTTTCCAATGTAAGAAATCTCTTTTTACCTTTATTATACCTCTAAATATTAATTTTTTAACGTCAGCAGCAGTAATTGCTTTTTCAGCTTCATCTAATTTATTTGGATCTATCCAAATCTTGCTTTTTCCAACCTTCAATATTCTTGCTGCAAGCCTTTTTACAGTAGTGAGCGCCATTAATAATATTTAAAAAATTTAAATTTAATTGAAAATAATTAAACAAGCAAAAATATATTATGCTATGGGTAGTTAAATATAGACCAAAAAGTCTAAAAGAATTTGTAAATCAAAAAGAAGCAATAGAAAAATTTTTACAATGGTATAAAAATTGGAAAAACACAAAAAAAGCAGCACTATTATATGGACCTCCTGGCATTGGAAAAAGTTGTTTCGTTGAGGCTTTTGCTAGAGATAATAATCTAGAATTAATTCAACTTAATGCTAGCGATAAAAGAGATGCAACATCTTTAAGAAATATTCTTGGTAATTCTTCTAAGGCAATGAGTATATGGAAAAAGGGCAAAATATTCTTAATTGATGAAGTTGATGGAATTTCTACTAGAGAAGATAAAGGTGCTGTAAAGGAGTTAATAGAAATAATTAACGAATCTAAATTTCCAATAGTTTTAACAGCTAACGATCCTTTTGATCCAAAATTAAAACCTTTAAGAGAGGCTTGTGAATTAATAGAGTTTAAAAGATTGAATGTTTTTGATGTTGAGAAAAAATTAATAGAGATTTTAGAGAAAGAAGGAATTAAATATGATAGAAGTGTTGTAAGAGAAATAGCTGCTAGAAATAATGGAGATTTAAGAGGTGCTATAAATGATTTAGAGATTGTCGCAAGAAATAAAAAAGAAATTAAAAGAGAAGATTTAGAAATTTTAGGTTATAGAGATAGAGAATCTCAAATTTTTGAAGCATTGAAAATTCTCTTTAAAACAAAATATCCTATGACAGCTAAAATGAGTATTGCAAATTTAGATATGGATCCAGAAGAAATATTTTATTGGATTGAGGAAAATATTGCAAACGAATACGAAAATATTGAAGAAATTGCAAAAGCTTATAATTCTTTAAGTTTGGCAGACTTGTTTAGAAAAAGAATAATGTTAAGACAGAATTGGAGATTTTTAGTTTATATGAATGATTTAATGACTATAGGTGTTGCATTAGCAAAGAAAGAAATGTATAGAAAATTTACAAAATATAGACCGCCAACAATTCTTAAATTATTAGCTCAAACAAAAACTTTGAGAGAAGAAGAAAAAGTAAAATATAGAGAGCTTGCTGAAAAACTACATTGTTCAGTTAGAAAATTAAAGAGTGAATATTTGCCTTATCTTTCAAAAATTATTAAAAAATGAGAATATCGAAAAAAATATTATTTATAATCGCTATTATAATTTTTACATTTATAGTTGTTTTAGCTGTTTATCCATTAGTTTTCGCTCATCTTATTGGATTACCTGCAAATATTGAAATTTCTGATGTTATCAGAGAAGGAAATATTAGCTATGTAGAAATAAGAATAAATTTATCTAGAATTCCAAAAATTAGTTTTGATATAAAGATCGATAGTAACTTAAATAATTTATCTATAATATTTGAAACTACAGTCTCTAGCTTGTTTAAAGAGTTTAACACTAAAGATATTTATATAACTGGAAATTCGATAGTAATAAAAAGAGCGAAACCTTCTAATAAGCTTTCATACTTATATATCTATGGTGAAACTAATAATTCTATTTCGATAAATGTAAGTTTGTCCAAAAGAATCTTTTTTCTCTATTTTGAAACAAAATATTTACTAACTAAATAAAATTTATGAGTCACACATTTCTACAAAAAATAAAATTTATAATTTTAATAATTTTCCTATTTTTCGTAACTACTCTTATACCTGTAGAATCTGCTAAATATTTCTTGAATAGCATAGTTGAACAATGTAGCACATATAATGCAGATAAAATAAATAGCGAAGATGGATTGTATGCTAGATACGCATATGGCGGCAATTGTAATAAAAATTGCGGATATTTTGCATATACAGTATATGATTTTGGTAGAGAGGTATCATTTTCATATATGTATATAAGAGGTGCTAATGGATTTGGTTGTTCTTATCCTTATTGTACTGGTCCAGAAACCGTAAAAATTGGTATAAGTTTAGATGGAAGAAATTGGAATTGTAATGTTTATAATGGTCAAGGATTACCTACCAATTCATTGGGCAGCACAACTTTTAATTTTGGTCAAACTCTGAGAGCAAGATACGTTGTTATATATAGAGGAGCAAGTGGCCCCGCTAGAGGAGATCCCATAGTTGATTGTATTGCTTTTTGTGATAATTATAACGAATGTACAAGTTGTGCTCAGGTTTCTCAATGTCAAGTAACTTTAAATTCATTAACATTAAATCCATCATCAACAAGTCAATGTGGTCAATCCATTTCACTAACCGCAACTGTTAGTTATTCTGCAAGCGGAAGCTGTCAGAATCAATATATAACTGTTTATAAACCAGATGGAAGTAAATTATGTGATATCCCAATAGATACTTCAAAAACAAGTAATTCATGCACTGCAAATTATAATGTTCCATCTCAAAGTGGGACATATACTTTTAAAGCAACTTATGCTTCACAAGAAAAAACTGCTAGTTTAAGTGTCAATTGTCAACAAGCAAATAAAAATCCCGTTTGGATTAAGTATTTTTCCAATGCCTCTCAAGCATTTATAAATCAACCAATATTATTTTCTAGTTTGTGGAATGCAACAAGAGACAATTCTCAAAATGTTTATCTTTCTCACTTTATATTTTCATATAAATTAGGCAATAATCAATGGATTAACGAAACATATGTTTTTTCTCAACAAACTAATAACTGGCTTTCTGGTTGGCAGTATAGAATTCCAATTACAATTAAAGAAAATTCTGGAAATACATTAACAGATTATCAAGTTTTAATTGCTTTAAATACTCAAAGTTTAATATCTCAAGGAAAAATGAGAAATGATTGTGGAGATATAAGATTTACTGATAGCGATGGAATAAGTTTATTAAATTATTGGCTTGAATCTGGTTGTAATTCCGCAAACACAAAAATATTGGTTAAAGTTCCAAACATTCCAGCAAACGGTCAAAAAACAATTTATGTTTATTATGGAAATCCAAGTGCTACAAGTTTAAGTAATGGAGATAATACTTTTATATTTTTTGATGATTTTAGCTTTAAGGACACATCAAAATGGACTTGGCCTTCAGATTGGACTGTTGAAACAGGATATGCAAAACAAACTTATTCACAAGATTGGCCGCCTTCTGGGCCTAATAAACATATATTTCCTCAACCTATTTCAATTTCATCTTCGGTTGGAATTGCTATAGAGACTTACGTGAAAAATTTAGGAACGGTTTATGCATATGATTTGCAAATCGGTGTTACCGACGGTAATATAAGAAGAGAAGCAAACTGGGCAGTTGGTGCTTGGGATTTTCTTTTTGTAGTAAATCTAGAAGATTGGGGAGAAGCAGATACTAGAAATTGGAATCCAGTTACATTAATAGTGAGAAATGGTAATCAACAAATCTATATCAACGGTATTTTAGAAAAAACTAGTACAGTTTCTATAACTACAATTTCATCAGTAGACATTAGATCGAAAGGTCAATCTTATTGGGATTGGTTTAGAGTTAGAAAATATACTTATCCAGAACCATCTGTTACTATTGGAAATGAAGAAACAAATAAATTATTTACTGCTTGGGCAAATGTTACTAAAAGTTTTTCTCAGCCAGGAACTTTATGTTGGAAGTTTTATGCTAACAATTCTTTAAATCTTTGGAATGTAACTCCAGAAAGTTGTTTAAATATAATTGCACCAGATTATTATTTCGAAATTACATTAGTTCAACCAAAAGAAAGTACTATTAATAATTTGGTTGTTGGAGAAAGCTTAGATGTAAAAGCTCATTTAAAAATGATAACTAACTATCAATTCTGCTTGGATATAAATGCTTATATAAGATATAACCAATCAAGTAATATTCCAGATTCTCCAATTCCCACAACAACAAATTCACTATCTACTGATACGAATCCTATTTCGACTCGAATATGTAATGATCAAACGATTAATTTAGATTATATGATATATGCAAACAAACCATCATTTAAAATAATAGATATAAGAGTTTGTGATACACAAAACATAAAATGTAATTCTTCAAAAACATTTTATGTAAATGTAAGTTTAGTAGCTAATAGAGATTTTTCTTTAAAAACAGGATGGAATTTAATTTCTATACCATATAAATCTATTTACTTAGACTTATCTCAAGATGGTTGTAATCTTGCAGAAAAAATATTCCATTATTATAATTCAACTTCGAAATCATGGCAATATCATAGATTTAACGAACTTAAATATGGAATTGCTTATTGGGTTTATTCAGATAGAGATTGTACATCTAAAATTTCAGCAAGCGGCAATGTAAATATTAATGATCTTCCAAGAGCTCAAAGAGGAATTAATTATATAGGTTCTTTAACATCTAGTAAAAGTGTAAATACAATAGCAGCAGCAATAGGTTGTAATAATGCAATCGTTAGATATTGGGATCCTTCATCCAAAACTTTTAAAGATGCAGCTCAAATAGTTCCCTGGTACGGATATATATTTGAATGTTCTTAAGTTTTTGGAACCCAGCTAAAAGGTATTATTTCGTAATAGTTGGTTTTTCCATCACTAAAAAACAATTCTAATTCACTAGTTGCTGGGAAGTTCGCAATATTATAAGGTTGCTGACAAGGAGAAACTCTTACTTTAATGCTTACATAATATCCAAACTTTTGTAATTTTTCTAATTCCTTAGAAAATTCTTCCAAATTATATTTAAATTCTTCACAATTTTTCGACAAATTTATTATGTCTAATGCTTTTTCTTTAATATTTTTTATTAATAGTGCATATTCTGGCAAAAATTGAGATACGTCAACAAAAACAACTCTATAAGTTAAAAAGAATAAAATTATTAGAATACTAACTATCAATATTGCCCCCAAAGTCATAAACTGAGATTTAAAGTATTTGTAGTATTGCATGTTTTTCATTACCTATAATTAAAATATTTTTTTCATTGATTAATTTTAACTCTATTAACAAATTTACACTATTATTGCCAAAAGCATTTATAACATCGAAATTTTCTTCTCTTAAAATTTTTATTAATTCATCTTTTTCAACATATCTTTCAAAATAAAAACTTTTTGAAATTTTTATTTTAATTCCTTTAAACTCAAACTCTTTTTCTAAAACGTTTTCATCACAAATCGCTAAAATTTTAATTCCAAGATTTTTATGAATTTTAATGCAGAACCTCATTTAATATCTTATTATTTTTTTATTGCCACAAGCATCGCATTTTAAATATTTAATGTTGTTTTCTATTACTATTCTTGTTTCTGGTTTATTGCAAACATCACAAATAACAAAAACTTTTACATATTCTTCAAGTTTTCTTTTAAGCACTTCTTTATTTATTATTCCGTTCAAAACTAAAACATCTTTTTCAAATCTAGCAGGTATACCAACTATTCTTGAAAAATCCCCTTTAAATTCTTCTTTTTCCCTTTTTAGTTTAAACAAAATTTCCTTAATGTTTAGAATATACGTTTTATTTTTTTCATATCTTACCTCTATTTCTGGTAAGGCATACCTATCTACATTAACAACTATTTGAGGCAACCTTTTCAAACCTTCTTCTAACATTTCTTCGTAAGATTTCATTTTATAATTTTATATTTTCCTGGTTTATATTCATAAATCTTTCCACTTTCTAGTAAGCTATCTATTATTTGTGTCAGTTTCTCTTTATCTATATTAACCAAACTTAAAATTTCAGATAAGCTAATTCCTTCCTCAGAAGAGAAATTTTCAATAATTTTTAAAACATTGTCTTCTAAATTTTCAATTCCTTTATTTTTTAATACTTCACTAACTTCTATTTCATCCATTTCGAACCTCTTTTTAGCTTCTTCTAACAATTCACTATAAGAAAGAATGTTAGATAATTTTAGTATTTCTTCAACTTTGTAAGAATTTCTTTTTATTCTTTCAATAACTTTCAATTTAAAGAAAGCTTCAAACTTAAAATCAACTTTCTTAATTAATTCCGCATTTATATATCTATAATTACTTTCCCTTATTTTTCCAACAACAAAAACTATATTACCTATATCTATTTTTACCGCTTCATTAACTAAATCTCTAAATGCTTTTACAACTATATCATCTGTTTCATCATTAACTATTAATCTACAATATGTCATTTCATCGTTAACATACTTATCAACAACTGTTCCGACAATTCCAGCTCGTATAACTTTTTCTCCTAACTTAGTTACGATAAAAGAAGGTAGCTTATTCTCTTTATTTCCAGCATAATATGTTGAATTTTTTATTTCTGCAATTCGTAAAGGAATAAAAGGATTTCTCATAAATTTGAAAAGATATAGAAAATAAATATGTAAGGGGAGGTAGTTTAGCTTGGCAGAATGCAGGCCTTGGGAGCCTGTGACCCGGGTTCAAATCCCGGCCTCCCCAATACTTTTAAATCTAAAATAACCTAAATTAAGAAATTTATGAGAGAGTTACTATCCAATTTAGGTTTTATACTTCAATTTTCTGGTTTATTTATATTATTAGCAGCTTTTGTTGCTATTTATCTTAATGAAACAAGAGAAGCTATCGCATTTTTTATAACATCTTCTACATTTTTAGCACTAGGATTTCCTTTAAATGCTTTGTCAGAAAGAAAAGACCTAAAAAATTTTAAAGAAGCTTTAGTTTTATTTGTATTAACTTTTTTGTTTTTGGGATTAATTTCTTCAATACCTTATTTGTTTTTAGGTTTATTCTCAGAGAAAGATTTAATAACTAATATAGTTAATTCGATTTTTGAAGGATTTTCAGGCATTACTACTACTGGCTTTACTTTTTTAAATTCTGAAAATTTATCTCAATCGATGATATTTTATAGGGCTTTATCTCAATTTGTTGGAGGAATAGGAATTGTTTATCTTTTAATAACTTTTATTTATTCTGAAAAATTCAAGATTACTAGATTTTTTGGAAAATTAATAGGTTTTGACGAAAACGATGAAATAAAAAAGAATATAAAAGAAATAATAATTTTTTACTTTAGTGCTTTAGCAATTTTGTCTTTTTTGATGTTCTATTTCAATAAAGATTTAATAAAATCCTTTAGCTTAATTGCTAGCGGAATAGCTACTGGAGGTTTTCCGCATTATGATATAGCGAGTTTAAGTATAGAGGAAAAAACACTTATAATAGCATCAATGATATTAGGTTCTATTTCGATTTTTATAATTGCAAAATTAAAAAAAGAGTTACCTATATATATCTTTCTGATATTTTTAACATCATTAATTTTATATATCTATGAAGGTATTGATTATTTTTCTTCTATCTTTCATGCTGTGTCTTTTGTTTCTACAACTGGATATAGTTATATAGATATTGGTAATCTTTCAAACCAAACATTAGTAATATTATCGATAGTAATGCTAATAGGAGGTATGGCAATTTCTACAAGTGGCGGATTTAAAATAATAAGATTAATATACTTTTTTAAAGGGATGAAAGATGCAATAATATCTTTTGTAAGAGGTAGTCAAACAATGATAGATGAATTTGTACTCATAAGCTTTGCATGTATTTTTTCTTATCTAATTTTTTTGTTTTTGTTGAGTTTTATTCTTTCATATTATTATTCTGATAAAGATTTTCCAAAAATAATTTTTGATTCTTCGTCTTCGTTAACAACAAGCGGATTTTCTTCTGGATTAATAAACGATAATTTACCAATTTTATTGAAAATTTTAATAATATTTTATATGTTGTTAGCAAGAATAGAAATATTACCTATATTTGCATTATTTGTTAAAATAAAATATGAGTGAAGAATTAGGAATAAAAGCAAAAAAAGATAATTTGAGTGAATGGTACGAAGAAGTAGTTTTAAAAACTGGATTGGCAGATTATTCTCCGGTTAAAGGTTGTATAATATTCTTACCATATAGTATGGCAATTTGGAATTTAATAAGGGAAGAATTTACTAAAATGATTAAAGACGAAGTAAAAGAAGTTTATTTTCCTTTATTTATTCCAAAAAGTATTTTAGAAAAAGAGGCAAAACATTTTGAAGGATTTGTACCAGAGGTAGCTTGGGTAACTAGAAGTGGAAAAGAAGAGTTAGATGAATGGTTAGCAGTAAGGCCTACTAGCGAAACAATAATTTATTCCTACATTTCAAAATTAATAAAAAGTTATAGAGATTTGCCATTAAGAATTATTCAGTGGTGTAATGTTGTTAGATGGGAAACAAAATCTACAAAACCATTCTTAAGAGGAAGAGAATTTTTATGGCATGAAGGTCATACATTTCATGCAACTTTTGAAGAAGCAATGGAAGAAACTATGAAAAGAATTCTTCAATATAAGGAATTTGTTGAAAAATATTTGGCAATTCCAGTTATTGTTGGATATAAGAGCGAATATGAAAAATTCGCAGGCGCACATACAACAACTACAATCGAAGCATTAATGCCAGACGGCAAAGCATTACAATGTGGAACTTCTCATAATTTGGCGGATAATTTTTCAAAAGTTTTTGAAATTTATTATCAAGACAAAGATGGAAAGAATAAATTAGTATATCAAACATCATGGGGATTTTCTACTCGATTAATAGGTGCATTAATAATGGTTCATGGAGATGATAAAGGTTTAATCTTGCCACCAAAAATAGCTCCATATCAAATAGTCATAATTCCAATATATTACAACGAGGAACAAAAGAAAATAGTTTTTGAAAAAGTTAAAGAAGTAGAAAATAGACTAAAAAAAGAATTTAGAGTAATTTCTGATTTAAGAGAAGAATATACTCCAGGTTATAAATTTAACGATTGGGAATTAAAAGGCGTGCCAATAAGAATTGAAATAGGTCCTAAAGATATTGAAAACAAAACTTTAGTTATTTTTAGAAGAGACGAAATGAAAAAAACCGTAATAAAAGAAGAAGAGTTAGAGAAAGTTTTAACAAATCTTTTGGAAGAAATTCAAAGAAATTTATTCGAGAAAGCGAAAAGATTTTTAGAGTCTCACATATTTATAGCTAACGATTTCGAAGAGTTTAAAAAATATGTAGAAAAAGGTTTTGTTATTGCTAATCATTGTGGCGATATGAGCTGCGAAGAAAAAATAAAAGAATTAACGAAAGCAACTTGCAGAGTAATAGAATTTAACAACGAAGAACCTTTTGGAAATAAAAAATGTGTATATTGCGGAAAAGAAGCAAAATATAAAGCTTATTTTGCAAGGTCTTACTAAATCTCTATAAAATCTTTTTTAATAAATCTAAGATAAAAATTCCATTGTTTTTCTGTAAGCAAGTGAAATTCGAAAGGATAATCAAAATATTTCGAAAACAAAATATCATAAACTTCTAATTTTTTCTCTCTATTTTTAAACTCATCCGAAACAATAGCAATATCAACATCGCTTAATCCTATGGAAAAATTTCCTTTAACTATCGAACCAAAAACATATATTTTTGCATTAACATGTTGATTTACAATTTTTTTCATTTCTTTTAATAATTTCTTTACTTTTTCTAAATATTCTGTTCTTTCCATAGAAGATTTTCTAATTCTTCAACAACTCTAAAAGCTTCTTCAACTTCTTCCTCAAAAAATTCTTCATAAATATACCTAGCAGAAATATATGCTCTTTCTAAATCTCTCAAAACTTTTTTATTTTTTTCTACGAATTCATTTATCTTTTCTTTATTCCAATTTTCAGCTAATTCTTTTAACAATTTCCTTAAAGAATGAGTTTTCTCAAAAGAACCCTTTATTTCTAATAATTTTGCTTTAATTAAAAGCTGTGCAGCTTGCTCTAAGTGAAACATGCATATATCAAAGTTTTTATTTTTAAAATCAAAAATAGCATCCTCTTTAAATATTCTAGCTCTTCTTAGAAATTCTTCTATCTCTTCTTTCATAAAAAATTCAAAAACTTAAAATAAATAAAAAAGGAATTAGATTAAAAACGAAAACCAGCTTCTTATTCTCTTTAGATATGTTGTAAACGGAACTCTATATTCTTCTCCAGCTAAATATGCAGCTAACTTCATAAATTCTACAGCAGCTTTACTATAATCGTTAATCTCTAAATATGTTTTACCTAATGCTAAGGCTTTTTCAAAATCAGAATCATATGGTATTGCAGCGATTACTGGCAAATTTGTTAACTCTTCTATTTCTCCTATAGTTAATTCATGTACTTTTCCAGTAACTTTATTTACAACTACTCCTAATGGCTTTAATCCAAGTTTTTCTGCGACTTCATTAATTTTTATTACATCTGTTACTGCAGCAATGTTTGGATTGGTTACATATAGAATTTCTTTCGATGCTTTCATTGCACTAACCGCTTCCCTTCCTATTCCAGGTGCACTATCTATCAAGACAAAGTCGCTATATGGTATTTCTTTTATCACTCTTTCTAATTTTGTTATATCTACATTTTGTAATTCATTAACATCTAAGGAGCTTGGTATTATCTTTAATCCGCTATCGTGAAAATATATTGCATCTATTATTGTTTTTGTTTCTTCTCTTAAGACATGATTCAATGTTGTTGGATTGTAGAACATTCCGAAATTCATTGCTAAATGCGGAGTAGTTATGTTTGCATCTATTATTGTAACGCTTTTTCCAAGCTTTGTTAAGGCTAAGCCAAGGTTTGCTGTTACTGTAGTTTTACCTACACCACCTTTACCGCTAGCAACAGTTATTACTCTCATAAATTTATATCAATCATTATATATTTATTTTTTCCAAAACAATTGAAGAGAGTTCTTTTTCAACTATTTTTTTAAAGTTTTTTAGTAAAAAATCATCTACATCGTAATGGAACTTTTTGTTTATTAGTTTAAATATATTGTTTTTTAAATTTTCATCTATACGCAATTCTAAGAAATTTTTAAATTTTTTAATAGTCAACACAGGCTTATTAAGAACTGCAGCATAAAGTATTTCTCTGTAAAATTTGTTTTTGGAGAAATCAAGTATTATATCAACATACTTCAAAAGTTTTATTAATTCATTTCTTTCTAAATTCTTTTTTATAAATCTTATATTTTTTGAATTAGATACATTTTCATTAAATATCCCATATATAAAAATTTCAAAATCTTCTAATAACGAAGTTATCAATCCTATTATTTCAAAAGTTAACTTTTCAGTAAGGATTAATAGCGAATTTTTTTGCTTTAGTTGATATAAATTTTCTATTTTATCTTTTCTAACTATTTCATCATTTATAACAAACGGAAAATAAATTATGTTATCTAAAAAGACTTTTTCTTTTCTGTAAACATAAACTTTATCTTTTTGTGCAAGATTTATATCATCTATAACATTTATAACTTTTTTTAGTTCGAAATTGTTATCAGATAAATTAATAATTATATCAACTTCATCATAAAAATTTTTTAGTTCTTCGAAAGACAAAAGAAAAATATTATTTATCCTTCTTTTTTCAATTTCATTTAAAGAAAAATAAAAAAATTCAAAAGGTAAAAATCTTAAACCATCTATTAAATCGATATCATACTCGCTTATTATTCCAACTTTCATAAACTATATCCAACTTATAAAATTTAATTCTGTAAGTTCTTTGAATATTTCATCTAAAACTTTTTTTATCATTTCTTTATCCATTCCTGTTTTTTGCGATAAAATTTCTAGAATTTCTTCATAAGTTTTTTTACCATCGCAATATTTCAATAAACCAACAGCTATTGGATCTATTTGATATAGTTTTTCTTTATCTATTGTTGCATAGTAAGTATTTAAATAATTAATTATAGTTAAGTTTTCATTCTTTTTTGGCTTTTTTCCTTCAAACATTTCACTTTCCTAATCTTTTTCTCAATTCTTCTAAGATTTCTTCATCTGTTACTTTTTGTGCAAATTTCTGCTTTAAATAGCATAATTTTGCTTTTCCAACTTTTCTTTGATATACTATTTCTGCACCTATTAGTTCATGCAAATACTTAGCTACTGTTATTCTACTATAACCAAGCATATCAGATATTTGCTGAATTGTTAAACCTTCTGGATGGTTTCTCAATAAATCTATTATTAACTTTCTTACATCTTCTTTCTTTTTTTCTTTTTCTTCCATAAATATAGTTAATTAAAAATATTTATATTTATTGTTTAACACATTTGTTAACTATTTTAAATATTTTTTGCATTTATTTCTATGAACTTTTTTAGCTCTTTTTCAAAAATTTTTGAAGA
>JAWBAC010000003.1:0-34485 GCA_038997355.1 Candidatus Aenigmatarchaeota archaeon
CAATCACTTCTCATTTTTCCTTGAGATATTAAACTTTGAGTATTTAAAGTAATTAAAACTTGATAATCAGTTAATGTATTTCCAGAGTTTTCTTGAATTGTTATGGCTTTTCTGTATTGCCAACCAGAGAGCCAATTTTGAGAAGGAACTTCATATGAAACATTGAGAGAAATATTTAAGGTCAAAATATTTCGAGTTTTTTCATTAGTTAACTTAGAAGTAATTTCAAAAGGAATTGAAATAGAAGTTGAAGTATTAGTAATGTTTTTGGAAATGTTAACAAAAAGAAAATCGTTTTCTAAATATACATTATTTGAATCTTCATAAACCTTTGTTTCTCCATAACTTAGCTTAACTTTATCAAAAGTTTGAAACAAAGATTTAGAAATTAAATCAGAATAAACTCTATAATTATAAACTAAGGAATTGCTAGAATTATCAACATAAAGAATTCCATCTTTAATTTCTAATCTAATTTTTCTATAAGAACCAATAGCTTCCTTAGAAACTTCTTCAATAGCTCTAGCTAAATAATTCATTTCGTTGATCGCATGATCTAAGTTAGTTGATTGAATAACTTTTTCAATAGAAGGAATTAAAGAATTATAAATAAGAAAAACTGCAATAACTGAAATTAAAAATATTAAAGAATACTCTATGTAAACATTCGCCATAAATAATATTATATTTCTTCAATTATCTCAACTTTTTCTAATTTTGCTTTTCCTCCAGTAGGTATTGCAATTATTTGACCACAATTTAAACATTTTACTATAGTGCTTGCTTTATCAAAAATTACTTGCTCGTTTCTGCACTTTAAACATCTTACTCTAATAAATCTTCCAGCCATTATTTAGCAACTAATTCTAATTTTTTAACTCTAAAACCTTTGCCATGAGAATGTTTTTTATTACATTCTTTACATTTAAACTTCAAATCAACTTTTTTAACTGCTTTTTCTCTACCCTTAGGATTTTCCTTAGGAAAGCTTCCATAACCTTTCATTTTTCTAAGAAATCTTCTTTGGCCATGAGATAAAGTTCTTCTTGGCCTTTTTTTACTAATTTCTACAGTATGTAAAGTATGCTTATTGCAATACGGACAATATATTCTTACTTCTTTTGGAAATTTCATTAATTAATTATTTCGAAAAGAATTTAAATTTTTATATGCCAAGAAATGAACATAATATTTTAATGCATGAATTAATAGGTTTAAAAGTTAAAATTTACGATGCAAAAAACAAAAGCTTAAAGAAAATTAAAGGAATTGTAATAGATGAAACATACAATACTTTAATAATAGAAAAAGAAAACAAAAAAAGAAAAGTAGTTCCAAAAAAAGGAACGATATTTATTTTTACACTAGATAATAATAAAAAAGTTAAAGTTCTTGGCGATTTATTAATTGGTAGACCAGAAGATAGATTAAAGAAAAAATTCCCTAAATGGAAGCTTTCTGAAAAGCTTTAAAAATCGAATTGCTCATTTAAATAATAATTATGTTATTATATGAAAATGCGTGCCCAAATTGTAATGGAAGAATTTCGTATGAAAGATTAGAAAAAGCTTTGCCATGTGAAAAATGCTTACCAAATGAATTCTTAGAAGAACTAAACAAAATAAAGCCAGGAACTAAAAAGTTTTATGAAAAACTAAGAAAACTTTTAGCAAAAAATTATACATTAAAAAATTATAACAGATTTGTTAAACTTCTAAAAGTTACTAATAATTTCTTAAACTTCTTTAAAAAAGCAATTGGTTCAAAAGCATGGAGTGCTCAAAGAATGTGGGCAATAAGAATTTTAAAAAATCAATCTTTTGCAATATTAGCTCCAACTGGCACAGGAAAAACAACTTTTTTAATTATTGCATCTCTGTTCTTAGCTCAAAAATTTAAGAAAAAAATTTACTTTATTTTACCAACTAGTTTATTGGCTTCTCAAGTAAAGCAAAAATTCGATAATATTTTAGCGAAGCTCAATTTAAATGTTAATGTAATAGCATATCATTCTTTATTAAAACAAAAAGAAAAAGAAGAAGCAATGCAAAAGATTTTAAACAAAGAATATCAAATCTTAATAACAACAAACATGTTCTTATCTAAGAAATTTGATTTAATAAAAGATGAAAATTTCGACATAATTTTTGTTGATGATGTTGATTCTTTTTTAAAGGCTTCCAAAAACATCGATAAAGTTTTAAAGCTTTTAGGATTTAAAGAAGAAGTAATTCAAAAAGCATTAGAAAATGTTGAATTGAGAAGAAATTTAGTTTTTGTTAACGAAGAAAAAAGAAAAGAAATAGAGAAAAAAATTGAAGAGAATGAAAAATTCATTAAAGCAAATTCTCCAATAAACAAAATTTTAATAGTTAGTGGAGCATCTGCAAGAGCTAGAGTAAAAAGAGTAATGCTCTTCAAAGAATTATTAAACTTTCAAATAGGAACAAGAATAGAAGGAATAAGAAATGTTGTAGATACTTATGAGTTTGTAGAAAACATAGAAGAAAAAGTTTATGCATATGTTAAAAAATTTGGCAAAGGCGGCTTAATTTTTGTTCCTATGGATAAAGGAATTGAATATGCAAAAAAATTAGAAGAATATTTAGTAGCGAAAGGAATTAATGCAAAAGCATTAGAAAAAACGAAATTATCTATTATTAACGATTTTATTTTAGGCAATATAGATGTTTTGATTGGAGTTGCATCTTATAGAAGTCCTTTGGCTAGAGGAATTGATTTGCCAGAAGTTATTAGGTATGCAATTTTTGCTGGAGTACCAAAATTCAAAATTAAGATTGATCTATCAGAATTTAAAGCTGGGAGATTAATAATGCTTTTATTGCATTTAAGAGAATACTTAGATAAAAAAGAAGATAAAGATAAGTTAGATGTTTTAGTAAATAAGCTAAGAAAAATTACTGGTTTAACAGAAGAAAATTTAAAAATAGTTATAGAAGCTATAAAAGAAGATAAACAATTAGAAGGATTTTTAGAGTATTGTAGACAAGTTTTAAAAGATTCTTACGAATTTCTAAAAAATTTATTGAGCAATAAAGATTTCGTAGAAAAATTAAAACAGAGTAAAAAATTAACTTTTGGTGAAGAAGATAAATTTTATTTTGTTATAGCAGATGTTCAAGCATACATTCAAGCAAGCGGAAGAACAAGCAGATTGTATGCAGGAGGAATTTCTAAAGGTTTAAGCTTAGTTTTGATAGATGAAGAAAAAGCATTCAACAGCTTAAAAGAAAAAATTAAGTGGTTTGATGAAAAAGCCGAATTTAAAGAAATAAAAGAGATTGATTTAGAAAAAGTTTTAAAAGAAATAGATAAAGATAGAGAAAAAATTAAAGCAATAAAAGAAGGAAAAATAGAAGCAAAAAGAAAAAAGGAATTAGTAAAAATTGGATTAATGATTGTTGAAAGTCCAACAAAAGCAAAGACTATTGCTAGATTTTTTGGAATACCTGCAATAAGAGATATTAATGATGTAAGAGTTTATGAAGTTTCTAGCGGAGATTACATTTTATTAATAACTGCCAGTATTGGGCATGTATATGATTTAGTAACCAAAGATGGTTTTCATGGAATATTAGTTAAAGATAATTCTTTCATTCCAATCTATGGAACAATAAAAGTTTGTCCAAAATGCAATACTCAATACACAGATTTAATAGATAAATGCCCAAAAGATAATGAAAAGCTCCTCGATAAAATAAATATTCTTAATGTTTTGAGAGAATTAGCAATAGAGGCTGATGAAATTTTAATAGCTACAGATCCTGATGCTGAAGGAGAAAAAATTGGATTTGATATTGCATCTTTTATTAAACCATACAATCAAAAAATTAAAAGATTAGAATTTCATGAAATAACTTATAGAGCTATAAGAAATGCATTAGATAATCCTAGAGAAATAAATTTAAATTTAGTAAAAGCGCAAATAGTTAGAAGAATAGAAGATAGATGGTTTGGATTCGAACTAAGTCAAAAAGTTCAAATGAAATTTGGAAAGAAAAAATTATCTGCTGGAAGAGTTCAAACGCCAGTCTTAGGTTGGATAATTCAAAGAACTTTAGAAAGTAAAAATAGTGTAAGAAGTTATATTAGAATTAAATTCGATGGTATTTTAACAATTTTTGATTTAGGTAAAAAATTAAGCAAAGAAGAAAAAGATGAATTATTAGCTAAATTAGTAGAAAATCCAAAAGTTATTGTAAAAGTTGTTGAAAGAAAAGAAGAAATATTAAATCCATTACCTCCATATACTACAGATTCTCTTCTGAAAGATTCAGCCAATCTATTAAAATTTGATAGCGCAAAAACTATGAGATTAGCTCAAGATCTTTTTGAATCTGGTTTAATAACGTATCATAGAACAGATTCTACTAGTGTTTCATCTTTTGGAATTAATTTAGCAAAACAATACATTTCTGAAAATTTTGGAGAAGAGTTTTTTGTTGCAAGAAGCTGGCAAAAAGAAGGAGCTCACGAATGTATTAGACCTACTAGACCAATAGACTCAGAAAGATTAGTAGAATTAATAAGATTAAAATTACTTCAAATTCCAATAAGATTAACAAGAGATCATGTATTGCTTTATGATTTAATATTTAGAAGATTTATTGCAAGCCAAATGAAACCAGCAAAAGTTGAAAAAACAACATTTAAATTTATTCTAGCAAATTATGAAAAAACAGAAGAACAAATAACAAAAATAATTGAAGAAGGATTTATAAAAATCTCAAAAATAAAAGTTAGTGAAATTAGAGAAGGAGAATATGCAATTACATTTTTCGATCCAGATAAAAGTATATTTACAAAGCCAGCGATTCCGCTTTATACTCAAGGAGATGTAATAGCTTTAATGAAAGAAAGAGGCATAGGAAGGCCATCGACTTATGCAACAATAATAACAAAGATTTTAGATAGAAGATATGCTTTAAGCAAAAATAATAAAATATTTGCAACAAAAAGAGGAATGCAAGTTTATGAATTTCTAAAAACTTACTTCGAAAAATACATAAGCGAAGAAGTTACAAGAGATTTAGAAAAGAAAATGGATTTAATAGAAGAAAATAAAGCAGATTATTTAGAGATATTAAGAGAAATTTATAAAGAAACTATAGAAATAAAGAACTCTCAGATATAATTATTTCTTTAGTTTTTTCTCTATTTCATAAACTAATTTTTTCGTTTTCACTACAACATCTGGATTTACTGATATACTATCTATTCCTGCTTTTACTAAAAATTCTGTAAATTCTGGATATATGCTTGGTGCTTGACCGCAAATACTAACAGTAACTTTATTCTTATGAGCAACATCTATTAAATATTCTATTGCCCTTAAAACCGCTTCGTTCCTTTCATCGAAATATCCCATATTAGCCAAAATCGCAGAATCTCTATCAACTCCTAATATTAATTGAGTTAAATCGTTAGAACCAATAGAAAATCCATCTACATATTTAGAAAACTTATCCGCTAAAAATATGTTGCTAGGAACTTCTGCCATCATCCAAACTTTAAAATCTTTACTTCTTACTAAACCTTCTTCTTCCATTATTTTTAATACTTTTTCTAATTCGTTAACAGTTCTTACAAATGGTATCATTACCCAAACATTATTTAATCTATATTCTTCTCTTACTTTCTTTATTGCTCTACATTCTAATCTAAATGCTTGTTCAAATTCTTTGCTTATATATCTAGATGCACCTCTCCACCCTAACATAGGGTTGTTTTCTTTTGGCTCGTATTTTTCTCCTCCAATTAGTTTTGCATATTCATTTGTTTTAAAATCGCTAAATCTTACAACTACAAATCTAGGATATATTTCTTTTGCAACCAAAGCAATACCTTCTGCAAGCTTTTCAACATATTCATTTGCTTTACCTTGTTCTATTAAATAGTTTGGATGATATTTAATATAGCTTCCTATTATAAATTCGATTCTCATTAATCCTATTCCTTCGAAAGGTAAATGTTTATAATTCTTTATTGCTTCTGGCACACCTAAATTCATTAGTATTTTTGTTTTAGTTTTTAATTTCTTTGCTTCTTCAATTTCGATATCTTCTTTTCTAGCATATTTCAATAATTCTTCAATTCTTCCTTCATAAACATTTCCATTGTATGCATCTACAGTAACTATTTGATTTTCTCTTAATACTTTTGTTGCTTCTTTCGTTCCAACTATACATGGAATTCCCATCTCTCTACTTACTATTGCTGCATGTGAATTAGAAACTAAAATTGGTAATAGATTTTCAGTGAGTATTACATAATTCTTTTCAGCCTCATTACTTCCATAAACCTCGAAATTATAAACATAATCTAATTTTTCTTTGCTCAAAAAATCAATTCTAACTTTTAAGGCTTTTGATTTCTTTAGATTATTTTTTCTAACAATTAATTTTCCATTTATTATTTCAGGAACTATTCCAAGCTTTATTAAAGCTAATGCAACAGCTCTTTTATATTCTTCTTCAACTATTTCTACTTCATTTCCAAAAGATAACAAACCTTTAATGAATTCTCTAGTAGAACTTTTATCTAAGTTCAAAACAAATATTTGCAAGTTATTTAGTATTTTGAAAATTAAAGAATTATCGTATTCAAAATCAGAAAGTTTTGATTTTATTAATGAAAGAATTCTGTTGTTTTCATTAACAATGTTTTCAGCAACTTCTAATAATCTTTTTCTAGCTATTAAACTTCCTATTACATATGCCAATTTTTTAGTTTTTATTGAAATCGGTTTTTCAGGAATATTTATTGGAGAAAATAGTGGAATTTCTCTTTTATACATTATGCTTATTGGAATTTTTTTAATTAACCCATCTTCAAAAACAATTGCTTTATGATCCTTAGTTAAATAAACATGATCAAAAAAGTTTCTAACATAAATTTTAAAAATGTAATCTTTTCTTCTTCCAGCTGCAATTATTCTTTTCCAAACCAATTTTTTATCTAAATTCATAGAAAGTAAATATACTGGCTTATCTTCGGCAACTAAATTATAAACTTTTTCAGCTTCTAAAATTCCATAATTAGTTATTAATTTTGTATTGGGTGCCAAACAAGTCATACCTCCTTCATCTGTTATTATTGCAGCTGCTTTTTTCATTGCTGGAACCATATCGGGCTCTGTCATAGTAGTTACCAAAATATCTCCTTCTTCAACTTTATGAATTTCAGAAATACTTTTAACAATCTTTACTTTACCTGTTGCAATTCCTCCGCTGGCTGGTAATCCTTTCAGTATTGGTTTAACTTTAATATCTATTTCACTTATTTTCTTTTCGAAAAATGCAGTTACAGGTCTAGATTGAACAATATAAATTTTTCCGTTTTCTACAACATATTCAACATCTTGCGGAAATTTATAATGCTTTTCAATTTTAACTAAAATTTTCCAAAGTTCTTTTAAAGTTTTTTCATCTAAAGAAGGTTTTTCAGATAATTCCTTAGGAACTTCCACTTCTTCAATTCCATATTCTCCGCTTGCAATTTTCATTTTAACTTTTTTAGCAATGTGCTTTTCTAAAACTTTTCCAGTTCTTTTATCTAAAACAAAAGTATCTGGAGTAACAGCTCCGCTAACAACCGCCTCTCCTTGGCCATAATGTGCTTCTATTACTAATTTATCTTTATCTCCAGTAGCCGGATGAATAGTAAAAGCAACTCCAGCAACATATTTGCCTCTAAGATAATCTTCTTTTGGAATTTTTCCTAATTGCTTTTGAACAACAACAGCAATGTTAACTTTAAGATGGTCAAAACCTTTTTTTGCTCTATAAAATGTTGCTCTAGCAGTAAACAAAGATGCCCAACATCTTTTTACAGCCTCTAAAACTTTTTCTTTTCCTTTAACATTTAGAATTGTTTCTTGCTGACCAGCAAAAGATGCTTCTTTAATATCTTCGGCTGTTGCGCTACTTCTAGCAACAACATATATTTCTTTTTGATTTTCTAATTTGCTTAATTTTTCATAAGCTTCTATTATTTCTTTTTCAACATCTTTTGGCATAGGTGCAGATTTTATTAACTTTCTAATTTTTTCGGTATTTTCTTCTAATTGTTTTGTATTATCTACATCTGTTTGATCTAAGATTTCTTTAATTTTTTTATCTAAGCCGTTTTCTTCTATATGCTTTCTGTATGCATTAGCTAAAACTACAAAACCGTTTGGAACTGGAATTCCTGCATTTATTAATTCGCCAAGATTTGCTCCTTTTCCACCAGCTATTTCGACATCATTTTTATTTATTTCCTTCAAAAATCTTATGTATTTCATAAATATTCTATTATCATTAAGGATTTATATTATTTTATCTCTTTGTTGCTAATCAAAAAAGTAAACAATTTTTGAATTAAAATTAAATGTTAAAGAATAATAGCTTTATGAAAAGGAGGATTGCAGTAATAGATAGAGAACTTTGTAGATTTGATAAGTGCGGAATGCCATGCATAGTTAAATGTCCAGTTATGATTAATAATAGAAAAGCTGTTTATTTTGATGAAGAGAGAAAATTAATAATAATAGATGAAAATGATTGCATTGGTTGCGGAATTTGTGTAAAAGTTTGTCCATTTGATGCAATAAGAATAATAAATTTTCCTAAACCTTTAGATCAAAATCCAATCCATAGATTTGGAATAAATGGTTTCGAATTATATAATTTACCTTTTCCAATAGAAAACAAAATTGTAGGAATAATTGGCCCAAATGGCATTGGAAAAACTTCTGCGATAAGAATTCTTATTGGCGAAATAAAACCAAATTTTGGAGAGGTTGGAAAAGAATACGAAGTATCTGAATTAATAAAAATATTCAGAGGTAAAGAAATTCAAAACTATTTAGAAAAACTAAAAGAAAACAAAATAAAATTATCTTACAAACCTCAAAGAGTAGATTTAATTCCAAAAATAATAAAAGGAAAAGTTAAAGAAGTTATTGAAAAAATGGAAGAGAAAGATAAAATAATTTCCATATTAAATGAATTCGGAATCGATATATTAGAAAAAGATGTCGAAAATCTTAGTGGTGGAGAATTACAAATCTTAGCTATTGCAATCGCTTTATCAAAAAATTTTGATTTTTGTTATTTAGATGAACCAACAACTTTCTTAGATGTTTCTCAAAGATTTAGATTAATAGATTTTTTGAGAAAATATTTAGAAGGAAAATCAAGCATAATTGTTGATCACGATATTGCATTCTTAGATGCACTATGCGATTACATTCACATTTTTTATGGTATGCCATCGATATATGGAATTGTTAGCAATTTAATGAGTGCAAGAGTTGGGATAAACAGTTTTTTCGATGGATATATAAAAGAAGAAAACATTAGATTTAGAGACTATTCGATAAGTTTTGAAAAATCGCAACAGATTCAACCAAAAAAAGAAGTTTTACTAAAAATTGAAAACTTTCAGCTAAAGTTAAATTCTTTCGAATTAAAAGTTGAAAATTTCGAAATAAAGAAAAAAGAAATCGTTGGAGTAATAGGAGCTAATGCCTTAGGTAAATCAACTTTTGCAAAAGTTCTTAGCAAAGAAATAAATAGCGATTTAGACATAAAAATTTCTGTATCTTATAAGCCACAATTTATTAACATAAATTTTGATGGAAGCGTAGATGAATATTTAAACTCTATTAAAAAAATTGGAGAAGATGAAAAAAGAGATTTAATAAATGCATTAAATCTTCAAAGACTTCTATTAAAAAATGTAAAAAATCTTAGCGGTGGCGAATTACAAAGAGTTGCAATAGCTGCTTGCCTACTTAAAGATGCTGATTTGTATATTTTGGATGAACCATCAGCATTCTTAGATGTAGAAGAAAGAGCCTCTTTAATAAAAAATCTAAAGAATTTCATAGAGAATAAAGAAAAAAGTTTTCTAATAATAGATCATGATATAACTTTCATTTCCTACATTTCTCACAGAATTCTTCTTTTCAAAGGAATTTCAGGAAAATATGGAGTAGCAAAAATGTATGAATTAAAAGATGGAATTAACGAATTCCTAAAAGATTTTAACATAACATTTAGAAAAGATAAAGAAACGAATAGACCTAGAATTAATAAATTGAATTCGAAAATCGATAGAGAGCAAAAAGAAAAAGGTATCTATTTTGATATTTAATTTCTAAACTAAATTTATGGTAAAAGTTCCAAGAATTAAAAAATTAAGCGAGTTAAAGGAAAGTAGGGATTTGAAAAGATTTTTGACAACAATAATACTTACTATAGCTCTATCTCTAATTTATTTTAACTTATTCAAACTTTTGGAAACTCCTAAAATAAAAGAAATTAATAGATTTGAAATCTCAAATGCATTCATTTGGATAGACGATATTACAAAAATAAGGAATAACAGTTATTTTTATATTGAAAAAACTTATGAATATTCAATTTCATATCCATATGTAATTAGAAAAAGTTATTATTGTTACGATTTGCCAAAAGATTTCAAATATTTTACAAAAAATTATGAAGAATTGCAAGTCTCATTCATAGATAATAAAGTTTGTCTGTCTTCGCAAATAGAAAGTTTTATCGCAAAAAGTTATGAAATCAGAAAAGATTTTAGTTTTGTAAGAATTATGAAATCTGAGAATGTTTATAAGATCTATATAAAGAATTTTTATAACTTTCCTATGAATTTAGATTTAAGAATTGACGTTGAAAAATTAGTTGGAAATAAAGCAAGTGTATACAGAGAAAACATTTTAATTTCTGAGAATGTTTCAATCTTTTTCGATTCAAAAGTTATAGCACCTTATTCAAGCATAGAATATGAAATTAAATAATGTTATTGAATTAATTAAAGAACTAAAGAAAGAAGCCGAAGAACAATTTGAAAGAAGAATAGTTGCTATATTCACCGATAAAAAGTTAGAAGAACTAAAATCTATCTTTAAGTTGTTAGAAGGGAAAAATTCTATTTTTGTTAGTTATGAAAAATTAGATTTAGATTTTTATTATTTAGAATTTAAAGATTCTAAAAAAGTTCTTGGGCAAACTTTTGATAATGCAATAATCGATATGAGAGAGAACATACATCCAGATGATTTGGGAAGGATAGTTGATAGTGTTAGAGGAGGGGGAATAATAATTTTTGTATTTAGAAAATTAGATGAATTTTTGAATTATCTTCACAATTTTAAAAAGAATCTTGTATATGGAATAAACTTGCCTCCGAGAAATTTATTCGAAGAAAGATTATTAAAAAAGTTAGAAGAGGGAAAGCCAATAAGTATAATAACTATTGAAAATGAAGATGTAAAAATTTTAAAGTTTGGTAGCATAAAAAAAGAAAAGTTTCTCAAAAAATCTATATTTATTCCAAAATCTAAAGCACCTAAAAAATTATTAAGGTTATGCAAAACTCAAGACCAAGTAAATGTTATAAACAATTTAATTGAATTTTTTGAAAGCAACAAAAAAGTGTTTATATTAAAAGCAAACAGAGGTAGAGGAAAGTCTGCGAGTTTAGGATTGTTTATTTCATATCTTTTTTATAAATTCGAAAAAGAGAAAAAAAGGATTAAAATAAGTATATGTGCATTAGAGAAAGAGAATGTAAAAGTCTTATATGATTTTCTAATTTTAGGATTAAAAACTCTTAACATTAAATTTAAAAAAGAAGATATGAAAATAAAATCAAATTTTTGCTATTTAGAATATAATGAGCCAATAAAAGTTTTGGATGGAAAATTCGATATAGTTATTACAGATGAAGCAGCAGCAATATCTACAAACATTTTAATAAGAATTGCAAAGAATTTTGATAAATGTGTTTTTTCTTCTACTATTCATGGCTATGAAGGTTCTGGAAGAAGTTTTGGAATAAAGTTTAGAGAATTTTTACAAGAAGAAAAAATAGAAAGCGAAGAGTATGAAATGAAAGAACCAATAAGATATTCAGAAGACGATGAAGTTGAAAAGTGGATTTTTGATTTATTGTTATTAAATAGCGAACCATCCGAATTAGAAAAAGAAGATTTAATGAAAATTTGGAAAAATGAATATGAATATTTAAAAATTGATGTTGAAAACATTTTTAAAGATGAAGAACTTCTAAGAAATTTCTTTGGAATTTATGTTATTGCTCATTATAGAAATAGACCAAGAGATTTAGGAATTTTAGCAGATGCTCCACATCATTTTGTAAGATTAGTTACTATTAAAGGAACTAAAAAAGTTTTAAACGCTTTACATCTTTGCTACGAAGGAGAATTAAGTGAAGAGTTAATTAATTTAATTCTAGAAAAAGGTGCAAAAGAAGTGTATGGAAACATAATTCCTGGAATATTGCTAAGACATTATAGGGAAAAAGAAATCGCAAAACTAAAAGGAATAAGAATTGTAAGAATTGCTACTCATCCACAAATTTTTGGTTTAGGAATTGGAAGTTATGCACTAAAAATGTTAGAAGAGGAGTTTAAGGATAAAGTAGATTATATAGGTACTGTTTTTGGTATTTCGCCAAAACTGGCAAAATTTTGGATTAAGAATAATTTTATTCCTTTACATATTTCAGCACAAAGAAATCAAACAAGCGGCGAATATAGTACAATATGGGTTAAGCCTTTAAATGAAAAGGCAAAAGAAATAATAGATAGAATATATTTTGAATTTAAATTAAGAGTTATTAATGCGCTAAGCGATGCATATTACGATATAGAATTAGATAGTGCATACTATCTCTTAAGCTTTCCTATAGATTCTCCATATTTTCCGATTTTAACGCATAATCAAATAAAAAGAATCGATGCATTTTATAGAGATTTATTGCCATATGAAACAGTTTCAGATGTAGTAAAGGAAATAGCAAAATTTTTCTTTTTAACTAAATTCCAAAGCGAATTAAATGAATTTGAGCAAAAGCTTTTAATAGGAAAATTATTCTTAGGAAAAGGTTGGAAAAAATTAAGTTTAGATTTGAAAAAGCAATCTATAACTCAAGATTTTAGAAATTTAGTTAAAAAAATGTGGGAAAGAATAAGATACTTATTCGAATAAAATAAACTATTTAAATTTAAAAAATGTATTATTATGCCGGTTTGGAAAATTGTTGTTAGTGATCCAGAAACTAGAAAAGCATATCAAATAGAAATAGACCAATCTTTAGCGCCTCAACTAATAGGCAAAAAAATTGGAGATGTAATAGATGGAAATATAATTGGTTTACCTGGCTATCAATTACAAATAACTGGCGGAACTGATAAAGATGGTTTTCCTATGCATCCAAACATTGAAGGTGCTGTAAAGAGAAAAGTTTTATTAAGCTCTCCGCCATGTTTTCATCCAAGAAAAAAGGGTGAAAGAAGAAAGAAAACAGTAAGAGGTAATACTATAAGCGCTGATATAGTTCAAATAAACATGAAAATAGTTAAAAAAGGAGAAAAACCATTAGAAGAATTTGAAGTAATTAAAGCATTCTTACAAAAGAAAGCTCAATCTCAACAATGAAAGAATTGCCAGAAATAAATATTGGTTTAGTTGGACATGTTGCACATGGAAAAACAATTTTAACAAAAGCATTAACTGGAAAATTGACTTTACAACATAGTGAAGAATTAAAGAGAGGTATAACATTAAAATTAGGTTACGCAGATGCAAAATTTTATAAATGTAATAATTGTGATTTTTATTTTTCTGACATTAATAATACAAAAACTTGTCCGAAATGTTTTTCTAAGGATGTAAAATTTTTAAGAGCAGTCAGCTTTATAGATGCTCCTGGACATGAAACATTAATGAGCTTAGTATTAACTGCTAGTAGCTTAATGGATGGTGCAATATTAGTTATTGCTGCAAACGAAAAATGTCCTCAACCACAAACAGAAGAACATCTTAAAGCATTAGAGATTGCAGATATAACTAATGTAGTAATTGCTCAAACTAAAATAGATTTAGTAAGAGATAAACAAAAAATTTTAGAAAATTATCAACAAATAAAAAAGTTCATCGAAAATACAAAAATAAAAAATGCTCCAATAATACCTATTTCGGCACAATTAAACATTAACATAGAGTATTTGATTGAAGCAATAGAAAATTATATTCCAACTCCAAAAAGAAATGAAAACGATAAACCTATAATGTATGCAATTAGAAGCTTCGATGTAAACTTACCAGGAACTAAAATAAAAGATTTAAGAGGTGCAATATTTGGAGGAAGCGTAATAAAAGGAAAATTTAGAGAAAATGATGAAATAGAAATTAAACCAGCAGCTTATCATAATGGAAAATTCATAGAATTAACTGCAAAAATCGTTGAAATAAGAAAAAGTGGAATAAAAATAGAAGAAGCAACTCCTGGCGGTTTAATAGGTATTCAAACAGATTTAGATCCTAGCATTGCAAAAAGTGATTCATTAGCTGGAAGAATTATTGGATTGTTAAACGAATTGCCAAAAGAAGTTAATAACATATCTTTTGAGATAAATTATCTAGAAAGAATTGGTTTAGAAGAGAAAGATATAAAAATAAAAATAAATGATGTTATTTTAATTAACGTTGGTCCACAAAGAAGTGTAGGAATAGTTAAAAGTATAAAAGAGAATTTTGTTGAACTTCAATTAAGATATCCTATTGTTGTTCAAAAAAACGATAGAATTTTAATATCTAAACAAATTTCTGGAAGCTGGAGATTAATAGGTTACGGAATATTTAAATAATTTAACATAACATATTTCTAATATGCCCGAAATGTTGCCTGAATATTTAGGTTACGACAGAACAATAGCAGTTTTTAGTCCAGATGGTAGATTATTCCAAGTAGAATACGCAAAAGAAGCAGGAAAAAGAGGACCAACAGCAATATCTTTTAGATATAATAATGGCGTATTAATAGCTGCTGCAAAAATTGTTGATGAACTACAAATTCCAGAAAGTATAGAAAAAATATTTAAAATAGATGATCATATTGCTATGGTTTCTAGTGGATTAATAGCAGATGCAAGGTTTTTAGCAAAAATTGCAAGATATAGAGCACAATCTTATGCAATAACATACGATGAAAAAATTGATGTTGGCGAATTAGCAAAATATATTGGAGATGAAATGCAACAATTTACAATGTTTGGCGGCCTAAGACCTTTTGGAACTTGGTTAATAATTGCTGGAATAGATGTTAAAGGAAAACATGTTTTCGAAATAGAACCAAGCGGAACTATATTCGAATGGAAAGCTATTGCAATTGGTAGACAATCTGAAGCTGCTATGAAAATTTTAAGACAAAAATGGAAAGAAGATATGGATAGAGAAGAAGCTATTGATTTTGCAAGAGATATATTAAAAAAGCTAGAAAAAGATGCAATAATTGAAATTGCATATATAGAAAAAGATGTACCATTTACTAAATTAATAAAAGAATGAAATATGTCAATACCTTTGGAAAAAGCTGTAATCGCAAGATTAGAAAAAAAGGGAAATAAATTTGAAATTTTAGTTGATCCATTTAAGGCTTTTGAATTCAAGCAAGGAAAAAGTTACAAAATAGAAGAAATTCTGGCTGTAAATGATGTTTTTAAAGATGCTAGAAAAGCTGAAAGAGTTTCTGCAAACGAACTAAAACAATTTTTCGGAACTACAGATATCTATAAAATTGCTGAAGAGATTTTGAAGAATGGAGAAATTCAAATACCTACTGAATTAAAAAGAAAATTAATAGAAGAAAAAAAGAATCAAATAATAAATCTCATAGCAAAAAGATTTGTAAATCCACAAAATGGATTGCCACATCCGCCGCAAAGAATTGCATTAGCATTAGAGCAAGCAAAAGTTAGTATTGATCCATTTATAGATGCTGAAGTTCAATTAGAAAATGTAGTTAAAGAATTAAAAAAGATAATTCCTTTAAGAATAGAGTTTAGCATTTTAGAAGTAAAAGTTCCTTTAAATGTTGGAAGCAAAATAATGAACGAACTAAAAAGAATGAAAATTAATATTTTAGAAGAGAGATGGACAGAAAACTATTTATTTATTAAAATGAAAATTATTAGTGCAACAAAAGACGAAATATTTTCGCTAATATATAAATATAGTAAAGATGCTGAAATAAAAGAAGTTGCAAAAGAACATGGCTGAGCTGTATGGAAAATTAGTATTGCCAGGAGAAGAAGTAGAGAAAAATCAGCTTAGCTATTCATATCAAGATAAATACATTTCGAAAAAATTGGCTTTAATTTCAAAAGATGAAAACAAAATAAAAGCTATTCCTCTTTCTCAAACTTACTATCCTAGTGTTGGTGATGAAGTTATAGGAATTATAAAAGAAGTAGAAGCTTCTGGCTGGTTTGTAGATATAAATTCAATAAATTATGCATTTTTGCCTATAGCAGAAGCTGTTAAAGAATTTATAGATGTATATAGAACAGATTTAAGCAAAATATTAAATACTGGCGATATTATATATGCAAAAGTAATTAACGTAATAAAATACAAAATAATTCAGCTTTCAATCAAAGAAAACGATTTCAAAAAATTAGAAAATGGTGGAATAATAAGTGTAAATCCTGCAAAAATTGCTAGAATTGTTGGAAAAAACAAAAGTATGATAAAGCTAATAGCTGAAAAAACCAATTGTAAAATAATAGCAGGAAAAAATGGATATATTTGGATTAGAGCAAATAAAGCAGAGAATCTAATAAAAGCTATAAATGCAATAAAATTTGTAGAAAAACACTCACACTTTAAAGGCTTAACTGAATTAGTCTCTAAATACTTAGAAGAAATATGAAGTCAAAAAATGTAGAACTAATAAAAGATGGAAAGAGAAGCGATGGAAGAAATTTAGATGAGTTAAGAGAGGTAAAAATAGAAGTTGGAGTAATTCCAGTAGCTAATGGAAGTGCTAAAGTTTCTTTTGGAAATACTATAGCAATAGCTGCTGTTTATGGAGCAAGAAGCTTAATGCCAAAGTTTTTGCAAGAAGATGATAAAGCATTAGTAAGAGTTAGATATAACATGGCTGCATTCAGTACCGATACAAGAAAAAATCCTGGAATGGATAGAAGAAGTATTGAAATTTCAAAAGTTCTAAAAGATGCTATCGAAAATTCTGTTTTTGTTAACGAATATCCAAGAGCAGTAATAGATTGTTATGCTGAAGTTATTTCGAGTGATGGATCTACAAGAGTAACTTCTCTTAACGCAATTAGTGTAGCATTAGCTATGGCTGGAATTTCTATGAAAGATTTAATAGTTGCACTAACAGCAGGAAAAGCTAATGGAAAATTAGTTGTAGATCTAAATCAGTTAGAGGATAATTATGGCGAGGCAGATATTTCTTTTGCATATCTTTTTGCTACAGATGAAATTGTATTATTACAAATGGATGGAAATCTAACAAAAGAAGAATTTTTAAAAGCTTTAAATATGTTAAAAGAAAAAGCTAAAATAGTTTATGAAAAACAAAAAGAAGCATTAAAATCTTACATCGAAAAACAACATGATCAGTGAAGAAATAATAATGAAAATATTGAATGAAGGAAAAAGGTTAGATGGAAGAGGATTCCTAGATTATAGAAAAATTGAAATAGAGAGAAATGTAATTCCTAAAGCTGAAGGAAGTGCAAGAGTTAAAATAGGTAGTACAGAAGTTATTGCAGGAGTAAAATTAGAATTAGCGCAGCCATTTCCAGATAATCCAAACGAAGGAATTTTAATTGTTAATGCAGAATTTCCTCCAATCGCACATCCAACTTTCGAACCTGGACCACCAAATGAAAATGCAATTGAATTAGCTAGATTAGTTGATAGATTAATAAGAGAATCAAAAATGATAGATTTAGAAAAATTATTTATCGAAGAAGGAAAAGTTTATGGAGTTTTTGTTGATATACATGTAATTTCACATGATGGAAATTTATTAGAAGCTGCTTCATTAGCTAGTGTAGCAGCATTACATTCTACAAAAGTTCCAAAATATGAAAATCAAACATTAATAAGAAATGAATTTGTTTTTAATTTGCCAGTAAAATATAAGCCTGTATATGTTACTATTGGAAAAATTAACGATAAATACATATTAGATTTAACTTGTGATGAAGAAGAAGTTGTTAATAATTTAATTGCATTTGGAATAAGAGATGATGATGTAATAGTTTCTATTCAGAAATTGAAAGGAGCATTCAAATTTTCTGAAATGGAAAAATTAGTTGATTTAGCATTAGAAAAATCAAAAGAAATTAGAAAACTCTTATAACTTTCTATTTTCGAATTTTTACAATAAATTTTCAAATAATTACTTAACGTATCTTCCTTTAATTTCAAATAAATTATCTTTGCTAGATAAAACAGCCTTAATTCCATATGGTATTGTAATTATTGGATCTGTATGACCAAAATTAACATTTGCTAAAATTGGAAACTCAAACTCTTTCAATCTTTTTTGAATTAATTTGTAAAAAACTCTTTTCATACTTTCATCATATCTATAAGGAATTCCTATTATTAATCCATTAATTTCTTCAAGGATTCCCATAGTTTTTAGTTGAGAGATGTCTGCATCAACTTTTTCTATTGGATATGGTTCCCCAGGATTATTCTCTGGAGTTTCTAAAAAGAGTATATGATTTTCAAAAGATGGGAAATATTTTGTTCCTGCAACTCTAAGAATGCTTGGCAAACAACCTCCTATCAATTTTCCTTCTGCTTCCCCTTTCTTTAGCCACAAAAATCTATTGCTTTTCCATTCTGTTCTTTCTACATTTTTATATTTACCCCAATCTAAAAACTGATCTGTATAATCGCTTGCTTCTATTTTTCCTATTTTTCCATCGCATAGAGCTTTGAAAAAATATTTAACAGTATAATCAAAGGGTTTTGGATATTCTCCAAATTGTGTAAGAATCATAGGTCCATAAAAAGTCACAGCTTTACTCTTTTTATAAAAGGCTAAATGTAATACTGTTATATCAGAAAATCCGACAAAAATCTTAGGACTTTTTCTAAAGGCATCATAATCTATTAAATCTAGTAGTTGAACAGAATGATCTCCACCAATTAAAGATATTATAGCTTTTACATCTTTATCGTATATCATATTGTTTATGTCTTCAGCTCTTTCATTTGGCTCACCAGCTATATATCCATCTTTCCAAAAATGTTTTCCAAATTTTATTTTAAAGCCATTATTTTCAAACCATTTAATAGCTCTTCTTACTCTATATTCATATCTTTTTGCTAAACCTGCAGATGGAGCAACAAAGCCAATATAATCTCCTCTTTTAAGCTTTTTAGGTAGTAGCATAAAATTAAATAAAAACTTCAAAGTCTTTAAGATTGAATACAAAGAAATTTAAATTTTTCATATTATCATTTTATTTTTTAAATTATGCCAGAAGTTAGAGAAATTATCGATACCTCAGAATTAAGAGAATTTGAAAGGATAGCTGCTCATAGCCATATAAAAGGCTTAGGATTAAAAGGATTAAAAGCAGAATTTATTGCCGATGGGTTTGTTGGACAACAAGAAGCTAGAGAAGCTGCTGGTATTATTGTTAGATTGATAAAAGAGGGAAAATTTGCAGGTAAAGGAATTCTGATTGCTGGACCTCCGGGCACTGGAAAAACGGCGTTAGCAATAGGAATAGCAAGAGAATTAGGAAAAGATGTCCCTTTTGTTCATTTAGCTGCTAGCGAAATATATAGCGCAGAAATTAAGAAAACAGAATTTTTAACTCAAACATTAAGAAAAGCTATTGGTGTAAGAATTAGAGAGATGAGAAAAATATATGAAGGAGAAGTTGTAGAATTAGATATTAAATATAAGCCGCATCCTTATAATCCATATTATCAAATTCCATATTCGGCAATTATAAAGTTAGAAACTTCTGAAGAATCAAAAAAACTTAATGTTGATCAAACATTTGCAATTCAATTAGTTCAACAAGGAGTTGAAGTTGGAGATGTAATTGCTATAGATGTGGATGGTGGAAGAATTGTAAAATATGGAAAAAGTGAAAGAGCAATTAAGAAAAGTGAAGAAGAATTAACAGCAGAAAAACCTGTACCATTACCAAAAGGAAAAGTTTTTAAAGAAAAAGAGTTTGTTTATGTTGTTACTTTACATCAACTAGATATGGCAAGGGCAAGAAGTTCTATAGATTTAGCGAGCATATTTTTTGGTAGCGAGAGAAAAGAAATTGATAGCGAAGTAAGAAAAGAAGTTGATGAAATAGTTAAAGAATTAATAAAAGAGGGTAAAGCAGAATTAGTTCCTGGTGTTGTTTTTATTGATGAGTGTAGTTTATTAGATATTGAAACTTTTGCATTTTTGAATAGAGCTATGGAGCAAGAATTAAGTCCAATATTTATTTTTGCAACTAATAGAGGAGTAGCACAAATTAGAGGCACTGATTATAAATCGCCGCACGCAATGCCAATCGATTTATTAGATAGATTGTTAATAATAAATACAAGACCATATAACGAAAAAGAAATTAGAGAAATTTTAAGAATAAAAGCTAAGCACGATAAGATTGAATTAGATGAAGAGGCATTAGAATATTTAACTCAATTGGGAGTAAAAAATAGCTTAAGATATGCTATGCAATTATTACATCCTGCGTATGTTGTTGCTAAAGAAGAAAATTCAAACAAAGTATTGAAAAAACATGTTGAATATGTTGAAAAATTATTTGCTGATGTGAAGAAAAGTGTTGAATACGTAAAACAATTTGAAAAACAGTTCTTAGAATTTTAAAAAACTCATTATTTTATGAAGAAAGTTGAAGAAAAATTAAATCTGCCCCCGTAGCTTAGCTGGATAGAGCACCGGGCTTCGGACCCGGAGGTCGTGGGTTCAAATCCCACCGGGGGCAAAACTATATAGGAAATCCAAATGATGATGCTATTGTTCTATCTATATCTAACTTAGTTTGAACTACATAATCAAAGAAATATTCATCAACAACACTTTTTTCGTACAACAAATACCTTTTTTTGATGAATTCTCTTTCAAATGCTTCGCTATACTTTTTGACTATTTCATATCTTTTTGATTTTTCCTTAGAAATATCTTCTTCAAAAACTTTATCTAAAAAATTAATATCTAACAAAACTTTAACTTCCTTTTTTTGATTTCCTACACTAACTTCAACTGTTTTCTCTAAACTTTCTCCAAAAAAAGAATTTATTTGGCTTTCTAAATATTTATCTAATGCTTTAGTTTGAAGATACATTAACATAGCAATGTTTTGAGAAATAAGATATGGTCTTATTTCAAAATAGAAATCTTCAATTTCAATGCCAGTATAAGTTCTTAATAGAGCTCTGTCTAAAGATATTTCAACAAAAACATAATATGGACTTAATTTCCATCTTTCTTTTGTTAAGCTTGGAGAGGTTGCTTTTTTTACTAAACTTTCCCTGATTTCTAAAATATCGTTTAAATCAAAGTTAGTTCCAAAATTTTCATTTATTACTTCTATTCCAGCAACAACAACTCTATCTATTGAAGGTTCTTGAGGCATTACATTTGTTTCTATAGAAGACAAATTATTTTTAACTAAATTTTTTAGTTCATCTATTATTATTCCTGCTTTTTCTGGATTAATTTTTTGAGGTATTACTCTCTCTTCTTCTTTCATAAAAGGTGGAATTGCTTTTATCATCCAAAATTTTGTAGAATCCACTAAGAGAGGATATGTTGCTGATTTTACAAAAGCTAAACTAGAAGATGTAAAAAATACTGGTTCTTCTTTAATAGCTAAATATCTAGCAATCAGAGGCCTTAACATGTTTTTATAATTTTCTATTGAATTCTTTCTCATTATTAGCAATTTTCTTAATTCTGCTTCTCTTTCAAAAACAACTTTTCTAAATTCATCCAACCAATATAAAAATAATGAATTTTTTTTGGCAAGCTGAATTGCCTCTGCCATAGTTATGTTTGGCAACTTTTTTAGAACATCTTCTGGTGTTTTTTCATCTTCTAGCGAAAGAAAATCTGCAATGAATGTTGTCCATCTAGTTCTAGCCATATTAGCTATTGAAAAATCTCCTGTATAAACATCAACTTGATCTATGTAAATATTTCTTAATGTTATCTCCAATTCTCTTTTTCTTTTTTGTAACTCTTTTTTCTTATTTTCATCTTTTTCTTCACTTAACTTTTTATTTATTTCATCCAACTCCCTAAATATATCCACAAAATGTTTATACTTTCTATAGTCATGTGAAATTAATTGAGTATCTGTTATTGCAGTAGCTATTTGAGCTAATTGAGCTTTAATATTATTTTCTATTTCCTCTTTTTGTCTTCTTATGTTCGAATAGTGCGGCTGATAATTAGTACTAACATACAAACTCTCTCCTACTTTAAAAACATCAAATGATTTTTTAGAATAACCAAAAACTATAGAATATATTATTTCTGTATTTTTACCAGCAAAATTTGTAAAATCTAAAGCAGATGGACTCATAGAAGAGATTATTACTTCTCTGCTGTCTAACTTAACTTTTTTTGCTGAAACTGAAGAAAGAAATTTCTCTATTTCATTCTTTAATCTATCTGGTAATAAAAGTTCTACCATAAAATTAGTATTATGCCAATAATTATTAACAACAATGTTATTAATTTAAAAGTTTTTTCTATCTCGTGAATATTAAATCTAAGAGAAGAAAAAATCGAATCTCTATTTTTCAAATAAAAATATATTGCAAAAATTATTAAAAGTATCCCAAGAATTGTAAGAATCATCCCGATTTTCCTTGAGATTTATACAACTCCTCTAATCTCTTCAAAGTATCTATTTCGTTAACACTTTTATCCTCTCTTATCCTTTCTATTCTTGGAAATCTTAACGCATATCCACTAGTATAAGTTGGACTTTTTTGAATTTCTTGATAACTAACTTCTACAACAATTTTTGGCTTAACCCAAACAAAATTACCTTCTCTTTTAATAATTAATGGAGTTAGTAATTGAGTCATTAATTCAAATTGCTCTTCAGTTAGTCCAGTACCTCCCATACCGCAAGTTAATAATTCGCCAGTATCTTCATCTCTAACTGCAAATAAATAACTAGATAGCCATTTACTTCTCGCTCCTTCTCCATACTCTGCGCCAACTATAACAACATCCAAAGTTTCCATTACAGGTTTTATTTTATACCATCCGCCAACATGCCTTCCGAAAACATAAAAACTTTCTGGATTTTTTAGCATAATTCCCTCTTGCTTTAATTGTAATGCTCTATTATAAAATTCTTCTATTTCTTTTATGTTATCAGTAAATATACTTTCTGCCAATTGAATTTTTAACTCTTCCTCCTTAATTATACTCTTTAAAATTTCCCTTCTCTTAATTAAAGGTGTTTCAAAAAAAGTTTGACCATTGAGATATACTATATCAAAAACATTTAGTTGTACTGGAATTTCTTGCATCATTTTTTCTATATCATATTTTCTATGGATTCTTTGACTAAGTTTTTGAAATGGCATTGGTAATTTTGTTTTTGGATCTATTGGCCATGCTTCTCCTTCTATTATACATTCCTCAGCTAAAACATTTTTTCTTACAACTTCGACTACATCTGGAAATTGATTTGTAACATCTTCTAATCTTCTAGTAAATATCCAAACTCTATCTTTTTGTTTGTGTATTTGCATTCTTAAACCATCATACTTAAATTCTGCAATAACTTTTCCATGTCTTCTTACGACTTCTTCAATACTTTCTGCTTTTACTCCTAACATTACTTGCATTGGTCTTCCTAAAATTGGTTTTACTTTTCTTAATCCTTCTATTCCTTCTTCTTTTGCAATTTTCGCAACTTCACCAAAATTTCCCAAAATATTCCAAGCAAAATCTACATAGTATAATGCTTTCTCTCTTTCGCTTGGCTTAAAAAATGCTAAAACAATTGCATCTCTTACTATTCCTTCGGCAACTCCAATTCTTAACTCATCTAAAACTATTCTAATCAAATATCTAGCTTCTAAAGGTTCTGAAAAATTTAATAAGCCTGCCAAAGTAGAAATTTTTCTTTCTTGTGAACCTTCGCCTTCATAAAATCCTATTTCTCTAAGTTTATCATAGACTTCGCTAACAGATAATTCTTTCTTGAAAAAAATTTTTTGTTTTCTGTTTTTTATGCAATATTCTGCAACTTTTCCTAAATCTCCAAATTTTACATATAATTCTTCTATTTGCTTTAAATCAAAGCCACTAGCTTTTGAAATGCTTCTCATAGCCATTTTACTTGCAACTCCTAATTCTCTATTTTCATATGGCAAATAAATTTGGCCTGTAGATAATAAAACCAACTTAACTAATTCCTCACCTTCAGCTTTTTTGAATAGATTAGCTAATATTTCTGTTTTTCCAATTTTAGACGAAATTTTTTCTAATTTTTCATAAACTTGACAAACTTCTAAAAACCTCATAAAAAATTATTATTTTTCTAAATAATTTTTACTATCAAATTTTCTAAAAATTTTGGCAATTTTAGCATCTTAATAAATTTTTTACTTTGTTCATCAAATATTTTTAAAAACTTAATCAAAGAAATACATAAAGCTATATAAATAACTATAGAAATTGCTGTTAAATGTATTCCACTAAAATTTAAAAACAATAAATATGAAAAAATGAATGTTAAACCAACATAAACTAACAGTTTTAGATTATAATATATGTTATTTATTTGCACATTTTTTTGTAAGCTATAAGAATAAAAAACGAATCTAATGAATGCTGTTAAGAAATAGAGAAGTAAAAAAATAAGAATATCATTATAGTAGAATAGGATTAAAATAAATACCGAAAAAATTATTATAGAAAATGTTTCTATTAAGTAAATCTCCTTTATTCTATTTATTGAATATAAAAACGAATTTAAAAAATTCGAAATTATAATAAAAAGCGATGATATCGTTATTATAAGAAAGAAAGGAAAAGAAAAATTCTTAAATTCTTCTTTTGAACCAATCACTTCAAAAAATTCGTTCATATTGAAAGAAATCAAAAAAGCCAAAGTTATAACAATTATTACTAATAATTTCAAAATCTGATCTATAATAAATGAAATTTTCCTTCTATTTGCATCCATCTTTGTTGCATATTTACTTAAAATTGGTAAGGCAGCGCCAACAATTATAGATGGAATGAAATTCAAAAAAGCAGAAACTTGTTGAGAAAAGAATAAAACAGCGGAAATTATTGGGGATATTACTAAAAAACTAAAAACAACCAAAAAATTGGAATAAAGAATATTAAAAATTGTAGATGAAAAAGACGAAAAAGAAAACGACAAAAAATCTTTAATTTTGCTAATTGCGAACGAAAAATTAGTTGTAAAATATAATAAATTTTTTGAAAATGATGTCTTAACGATTATAGCAACAATTAAACTTGCTAATATTGCTACTAATATCGATGTTACATTAACTCCAAAATAAAAAATTAATAAAAATAGTAATAATAGTTTAAAAAAGGAAGACAAAAAATTCGATATAAAAATTTCTCTCATTTTTTGCCTTCCATAAAGTATGGATTCTAAATATTGGGATAATATCATACTCGCTGACAAAATAGCCAAGTATAAATTATTGAAAATTGTAAAAGAAATTAAGAAAACAAAAATTAATATTAGAGAGATTAAAATGCTAGAAAAAACAAAAATTTCTTTCCCCTTACCTATACTATAAAATTTCCAAACACCAGCAAAAATTCCCAAAGAAAATAAGTTAGAAAATAAAAGAGAAAGCGAAAAGATATAAGATAAATATCCATAATCGTTTGTAGGAATCATTCTTGTTAAAATACTCCAAAATATTATTCCGAAGAGAGAGATGAAGAAAGAATTCAAAAATAGATAAATCATATTTTTACCTAATTCTCTCATTAACAATAGAATAGGGTTTAAATATTTTAATATAGTGAATAATTGTATGGAAGCTTATGAAACAAAAAAAGGAACAACAACATTAGGTATAATTGCAAAAGATGGTATAGTTATAGCTGCTGAAAAAAAGTCTACCATGGGATTTTTAGTAGCAAGCAAAGAAAGCGAAAAAATTATAAAGCTAAGTGATCATATTGTAATGACAACAGCAGGAAGTGTTGGAGATAATTTAACATTAGCAAGATGGTTAAAGGCAGAAATTAAACTATTTGAAATTCAAAACGAAAGAAAAATTAGTGTAAGAGCTGTTGCAAATTTATTATCTAACATATTAAATGCATACAGATTTTTTCCATTTTTCGTTCAAATATTAATAGCTGGTTATGATGAATACGAAGGTTTTAAAATGTATTCTTTCGATGCAATAGGAGGAATGGAAGAAGAAAAGAAATTCTTTGCTACAGGTAGTGGAAGTCCTATGGCATTAGGAGTATTAGAAGCCTTATATAATGAAAATATAGATGTAAACTCTGCAAAAGAAATTGCAATAAAAGCAATTAAAGCTGCTGTAGAAAGAGATATTGGTTCTGGAGGTAGGGGAATAGATTTAGCAATAATAACTAAAGAAGGTATTAAATTTGAATTTGTAAAGCTATAATTTCGTTTAAATAGACATTATGGAAAACCTAATTGAAAAAATAAAGAGTAGATTACCAAAGGAATATATAAAAGAAATTGCGTTCGAAGGAGCAGAAATAGTTATTTATACAACTAACGAAGAATTTTTCAAAAATTCTTTCGAATATATAAAAGATTTGATAAGTGAATTAAAAAGAAGAATCGAAGTTAGAATGCATCCATCATTATGTAAAGATAAAAATTATACAATAGAAGTTATAAAAAATACAATTCCACAAGAAAGTAATCTAAAGGATATTGTTTTTGAAGAAAAAAGAAGTTTGGTATTCATTGAAGTAGAAAATAGTTCGATTGCAATAGGAAAAGATGGAGAAAATGTCAAAAAGATAAAAAATGAAACTTTTTGGACTCCAATCATAGAAAGAGTTCCATCTATACCATCTGCAATAGTTCCAAACGTTAGAAAGTTTATCCATGAAGAAGAAAGTTTTAGAAAAAGTTTCTTACAAAAAATAGGAGAAAAAATTTTAGAAGTTAAAGAAAGTAAAAAGTATTGGATAAGATTAACGTTTTTAGGTGGAGCAAGAGAAGTAGGTAGAAGTTGTTTATTAGTAGAAACACCCCAATCAAATCTATTAATAGATTGCGGAATTAAAGCTGGAATTTATAATGAAAATGGTTTCCCAATATTAAAAATTAGAGAATTTGACTTATCTTCCATAGATGCTATAATTGTTTCTCATTCACATCTAGATCATGTTGGCTTTATTCCATATCTTTATGAACTAGGCTTAGATGCACCAATTTATATGACAGAACCAACTTTAGATGTTTATACTTTATTAATAACTGATTTTATTGAAGTAATGCAAAAGAATGCAGTAAATCCTTTATTTACTTCAAAAGGTTTAAAAGAAAGTTTAAAAAGAGTAATAACATTGGAATATGATGAAGTAACAGATATTACTAGCGATGTAAAGCTTACATTTCAAAACGCTGGTCATATTATTGGTTCAGCTCTTGTCCATTTACATGTTGGGGATGGATTGCATAACATAGTTTATGCATTGGATCAAAAATATGATAGAACAACATTATTAGATCCCGCATTTACAGATTTTAAAAGAGTTGAAACTTTAATAATCGAATCTACATATGGAAGCAAAGAAGATATAATGCCTAAGAGAAAAGAAACTGAAAAGGAATTAGTAGAATATATCAAAAAAGTGATGGAAAGAGGTGGAATTGCATTAATACCGAGCTTTGCAGTAGAAAGAGCTCAAGATATTATGGCAATACTAGCTAGAGAAAATTTTGAATATCCAGTATTCGTAGATGGAATGATTTGGGACGCAACAAGCATTTATACTGTATATCCAGAATATTTAGGTAAACATGGAAGAAAATTAATAAGAGATAAAATTTTTAACAAAGAAATATTTAAAAGAGTTTCGACAAAAAGCGAAAGAGAAAAAGTTATTGAAGAAAAACCTTGCGTAATAATTTCTACTAGTGGAATGCTTACTGGCGGGCCTGCAATAGAATATTTTAAGAAAATTTCTGAAGATGAAAAGAATGCATTAATATTTGTTGGATTTCAAGCTCAAGGAACATTAGGAAGAAGAATTTTAGATGGGGAAAAAGAAATTCAATTAGAAGAAGATGGAAAGTTAAAAACTTTTAAAGTTAATCTAGAAATAAAATACTTAAAGGGATTAAGTGGCCATTCTGATAGAAGACAACTAATAGCTTATGTTAATAATCTGTCTTATAAACCAAAAAGGATTTTTGTTGTGCATGGCGAAGAATCAAAAGCTATTAATCTTGCTAATACCTATCAAAAACTTTTTGGAATAGAGAGTTATGCACCAAGAAATTTAGAAACTCTTAGAGTACTTTAAGCAATCCCAAAATAAAGAACAAACGGTTCTAAAAAGTTATAGTAATGAAAAGAAATGTATGGAACTATTTTTCCTTTAAACTTTTCATCAATTATTGGCTCTTTAATAGATGTTATAGAAAGTAGCAAAGATAATAAGACTTTTTCTTCATTGCTATCTAAAGTATTATCTCTATAAAAGTTTACACTCCAACCTATTATATTATTCTTATAATAAGTTAATGTCGCTGCTGCAATATTAGAATTGTTTTGCTTCAACAAATAATCATCAGAATTTTTTGGTTGAACAACTATAGAATCTGTTAAAAAGTTAAAACTACTTCCTTCATTAAAACCGAATTGATACTTTAGTATCTTAAAAGCTTTATAAGAAGCTGCTCTGCCGCTAGTAGGTTTTAATAAAATTGAAGCCGAATTTCTATTATTATTTCCAATAGTCAAATTAAAAATATTTTCTAAAGAATTCCTGTTTGAATTATAATAGTTATTATCAATATCACATAGAAGTAATATTCCGCTTGCTTCTCTATATCTTAGCAAATCCGCATAATTACTATCCAAATTTTCACATCCAACTATTAATAATCCATGCCTTTCAAAATCTGTTCTTGTTAGGGGAAATGATGTTGGAAAAAATCTTATGCTAATACTTCTTCCATTAATGTTTAAATTAAGAAATCTATTATTTAGATCCCTTAAAACTCCTTCACTACAAATACAAGAAATATTAATTATATTGGGCAACAAACCATAATCATTTATGTAAAATTCTGGTGGTCTGTTAAGTTTATTTAGCAGTATGTATAAAATTTCGTCTCTAAGACCTAAGTAGTTAATATTTATTCCATAAAGTTTATCCAACGAAAATAATATGTCATAAGATAAAAATTTCATATACTTTTCTTCAAAGCCATATGGTTTTGGAACTGAAAAATAAAGCACTAAATAAAAAATTATAAGAATTGAAGAAGCCAATAAAGCATCATAAACAGAAAACTGAAGCTTCATATTGTTAAACCAATTTCTAAAATTTCTATATTATTATTCATAACTACAACTCTTTTAATAGTTTTAATATTTGAAGTATAACACTCATAAAAACTATTTCCATTTGTTAATCTTATTCTAAAATCTTTTGCAACCAAGATCTCTCTAAATTTATTTTTATTATTAAAACATTGAGAAAAAAATGAATTTACTTTATTGATATCTAACTCATTAAATTTTCCTTTATTTAACCCAATTTCATTGTTTATGTCGTATGAGGCATTAGAGTATATTAATTGATTGGATATTGCTAAAGACCTCACATTTTGAATGTAATTTCTATATGAATTTAATATATCAAAATATAAAGATGACGATAAAAATATTATAATAAAAACACTAGCAACAAAAATCGAAATTGAAATAGTTTGATCTAAAATATTTTGAAGCCTCATAAAAAACCTATTCTTCCCAGAACGATGAATATTAAAAATGTCACAGTAAATAATATAACTAAATGTATTACTCCCTTTGCTAAACTCTTTTCTGCACCATAACCTATTATTAAACCAGAAAAAGCGGCTTGGAGCAATGCTAGATTAACCAAAACAGCCAACATATATGCTTCTGTAGTATTTTTAACTTCTTTTTTAAAAAGCTTGGATTCTGCAATATAAATATTACAAATGATTTCTTCCATGCTAAATGTTCCATACGTTAAACATATTGGTTGGGCTTGTTGACTCGTTTCCAAAAATTGAGTATATATGGGAACTAAAACTTTAACTAAAACAATTATTATTGCAACAATTACCAAAGAAATAGCATAAAAAAGTATAGTAAATTGAGATATTATAACTTTTCTTTCTCTCTCTACTTCAGAAATTTTTAAAATAAAATCATATAATGAATCTATGGCTTCTTTTAATCCATAACCGCTTTTTAATTCATGATTCAAAATTTTTAAAGAATTAAAAATTTTTCTATTTGATTTAAATTTTTCTTCGAGATATTCAAAAGCTTTGTCTATAGATATAGAAGATTCCAATTTTCTTTTGAAAATTCTAAAGTGTTTTGTTATCTCTCCATATTTTTCTTTTGAAATCTCTATTAAAGCTCTTATAGGAGCTATTCCTACTTCTATACTTCTTGATAAATTCTTAAAAAATACAGGAAAATATTTATCTGCTAACGAAATTTCTATCTCTTTCTTTAATATTTCGTATCCAAAAATGGATAGAATTGTAACAATAAAAAATATAAAAACGTTTATCAATGAAATGGGCTCAAAAAGATAAACTAAAATTCCTAATACTAAATAAACTACTATTATTATTGTAATGTACTTTTTCATGGTATCATTATTCTAACTAATTTCGCAATCATAAAAGATGCTACAGGTATTATAAGAAAGGAAAGCAAAAATTGAGTTTCAACCATTCCTGGCATTGGTTGTAATAAGGAAAAAATAGAAATTAAAATGTTTAAGAACATCGCGCCAACTAAAATAACTATCATATGAATCTGCAAAACCATAGCAACTTTCCTACCTGATTCTCTTATTTTATTTCTATATTCTTCTATTTCATCTTTAGCAAAAGAAGATACATAAGCTTTTAAACTTCCTCCAGCTTTTATTGTTGTTGATAAACCAAACAAAAATCTTTCTAATTTTTTCGAAGGTACCAATTCAATTTTTTTATCTATTGCAGATAAAATGTCTAATCCTCCGAATTCCATTAGTTTTAAAATATCATTTAACTCCTTAGACAATTTAAATTGAGGATTACTAACTACAAAATTTTTTATAGAAACGTTCAATGGAGTTTTATCATTAACAAATACGCTAAAAGTATAAAGAGATTCATGCAACTCACTCTCTATAGAAGATGCTAAACTTCTTATTTTAATACTAGGAAGCTTAATGTAAATAAAGAAAACTAAAAAAGAAAGAAAAATAGAAAGCAAAATAGAAGAAGTTAAAGAAAAAATTATATTTTGAGTAAAGACAATTAAGAGTATAGAAGAAAAGACGACAGAAAAGGCAAAACTTAAAAAACCTAAAAATATGGCCTTAGAAATATATAATTCGGCGTTCTCTTTATATTTTAATACTTTTAATTCTCTAGGTAAGTCTTCAAATACATTTTTTAAGAAATCTATTATGTCTGGAAATGCTTCTTTAAAAAGTAGAGAAGCTTGAGTTATCATATCAATAATTCTTCAATGTAACTTAGTAAACCTTCTTTATTTGTGTGATATAAAGTTATTACTTGATGAAAAGTTTCTAAATCTCTTATATCGTATTTATACATAAAATCTAAAACTTTAGCTCTGTTTAAAATTTCTTCTTTTATTTCATCTTCATCTAATCCAAAACTTTTTGAAATCTTATATAAAGTATAACTTTTCGAAACTATTTCAAATTTGTCATTGAAAGGATTCCAAGTTATCACATCTCTATATTTTACTTCTTTTTCATCAGCAGCCAAAATTTCTACAATATTCGAAACTCTTCTCGTAATTTTGTCTTTATAATACAATCTTTTTACGAAAACAACTAAATCTAATATTTCTATTAAAGATGGGCTTAATTCTATTGGTTTTGTTTTCAATCTATCTATAAGTTTTGTCATATCTTCTGCATGAATTGTAGCTAAGCCTGTATGACCTGTAGCCATTCCTTGGAATAAAACGTTTGCTTCCACTCCTCTAACTTCTCCTACTATAATATAATCAGGCCTTTGTCTTAATGCTGCTCTTATCAATTCAAATAAATCTACTTCACCTTCTTTACCGCTTGAAACTGAAACTCTTGCAACATGTTGTACCCAATGAGTATGTGGCAATTTAATTTCTGGTGTGTCTTCTATTGAAACTATCTTTTTTTCATATCTTATAAATGAGGAAATTACATTTAACAAAGTTGTTTTTCCGGTACCAGTACCACCAGAAATTAACACATTTCTTCCATAATCTATGCAAAACCACAAATAAGCTAAAGATAGTGCATCTATAGTTTTCGATCTTATTAAATCTATTGGTGTTAAAACTTTTTTAGGGAATTTTCTTATAGTAAAGTTCGAACCTCTTATAGCAATATCAGTTTCTAAGGTTGCTTGCAATCTAGAACCATCTGGCAAAATTCCATCTACTAATGGTTGAGCAAGATTTATAACTTTTCCACACTTTTGTGCTAATCTTATTACTAAGGAATCTAATTCTTCTCGATTATTAATTACTATGTTAGTTTGAATAGAACCTAATAAAGGATTTTTATGAACAACAAATATTGGAATGGATAAACCATCACAACTAATATCTTCAATGTTTGGGTCTCTCATTAGTGCGTCTATAATTCCATAACCAATTAAATCTCTTTCAACATAATACCAAAGTTTTTCTTTTTGTTCTTGAGATAAATTATAGTTCTCTATTAATCTGTTAAAAATGTTTGAAACTTCTTCTTCATAGGGCAATTCAAACTTCTCGCCCAATAAAACAAATGTTTTTTCTTTAATTTCTTTAAGTATTCTCTTTTCCTCCTCTGATAACTCTGGCTCAATAACATTGTAAATATATCTTCCATTTTCGAAAGTAATTCTCACGAAAGCAAAAACTTTTCCATTCTTAACATTTAATGGATATTCTTCAACAATTCCTTCCTTTCTTTCTTCCTCTTCTAAAAACTCGAAAGGATAATAAGGAATCTCTATGCCAGGAAATTCTTCCCAAGGCTTTTTGGTTTTTGGTTTTCTTAAACCTAATTTTGCTTCCAACTTTTTAATCTTTGCCCTCATTTTAGCTTCTATTTCAGCTTGCATTCTAGTTAGAATAATTGGAGTTTGTGTTTCCCAGAATCTTTTTGCACCTAATAGGATTTTCTTACCTATTACCATAAATTAATATTTATGTTAAACCTTAATATTAATTTTTGTTTTTTATTTCTATTTTATTTAGGAATCTATTTATTTCTACACTAATTTCTTTGTCTGAAGATGCTATAATATCAAAAAAATAAGTAGAGTTTTTGTTAAAAATATTAGAATACAAAAATGTAGCTGAATACAATTCTTCATATCTTATCCTTAAATTCCCCTCAGAAGAAACATAAAATAAATAGTTTCTTGGAATTGAATAATTAATGTTAAATTTATAATTAACCTTACAATAATTGCAAACTGAATCAAAAATTATTATTGGAGATTCTATAAGATTTAAAATTGAATAAACATTGAAATTGTTAACATCTTTCGCTATTCTATCCCTTAAAAATAGAAAGAAAATTATAAGAAAGGATATCAGTGAAAAAATTATAAAAGAGAAAACAACATAACTTAATATCTCTGTTTGTAAGGATTTTCTATTCATTTAACTAGCTCTAAAACTTATTATTTTATTTGTATAATCTATCCTTTCAAAACTTAAAAATATATACTTAGAATTTGAATAAAAAGGCTGAGAAAAAACTAAGCTAAATGTATCACCTTCGATGGTTATACTTTTCAATCTTATTCTATAACTTACTCTATAAATATCTTGAACTTTCTGAGAAAAAACTTCTACAACATAAAATGGTTCTTTTGGAAAATCGCAAATATTTTTTAAACATCCATATATAGTTACCCAATTTCCTGGACTTACTGGAGAAACTCTAGATGAAAAAGAAAATGTTATAGAATCGATTGATACGTTCCAAGATCCATCAAATCCACCAACTTTTTCGCTGCCACCTCTTGCAATTAATAACCTTCTTAAAGTAGATTGTACAGAAGAATCTGATAAATCATTAAAAAGTGTTTGATAAATAAGATTTACTTTCATTTCATCTTGTCTTTTTTGCAAATAGGGAATACCCCAAGAAAGAATTAAAGCAATTAAACTAATTACTAAAAGTGCTATCAAAACAAATGATAAAATTTCAGAAATTCCCTTTTTCATAAAAATAATATTATTTTTCTAGAGGTATTAATCCTTCTTTCTTAACTGGAATTTTTAGCTGCTGAAGTTGTAATGGAAGTTGTACTTGCGGTTTTGTTTCTGAAGTTACTCTAGCTACCAATTTCTTTTCTAATTT
>JAWBAC010000003.1:34585-55165 GCA_038997355.1 Candidatus Aenigmatarchaeota archaeon
CCAAACTTTATTTCAACGTTTTCTTCAACAGGTGGATTTAAAAAGAAGTTAAAAATTTCATCGATTTCATCAGGCAATTTTAAATATCTTTTTATTCTATCAAAAGTTTTTAATTCTCTAACTAATTCTAATGCTTTTTTCGGACCATAACCTTTAACACCTTCGAAATAATCGCAGCCAACAATAATACCTATTGCAATCAATTGTTCTCTTGTTATTCTTAGTTTCTGAAGTAATTCATTAAGCTCTATTATTTCTGGTTTAACTTCTACATATATTTCTTTTTTTGGTAACTTTCTTTTTCCGCTAATGCTTAAATTTCTTACTAATCTTGAAGAACCAAAAAGCAACGAATCATAATCTTGGGATGCAGATGCATAAACCAAACCCTTAGCAGCTAAATATGCAGCTTGTGCTTCTCCTTCACTTTTTGCTTGAACAACTGGCAATCCCATGTATCTCAATAATTCTTTTGCTTCTTCTACCATTTCTTTAGTTAAAATGCTTGCAGCTTGAGCATATGTTATTGCTTCTTCTCCTCTTTCTAAGGCTTCTTGCCATTTTTTAAATGCTTCTTCTTTCGCTTTTAATCTCTCTTGAATTTCTTTTAATTTAAATTTCGGCGGCTCACCATCAAAAACATATACAGGCTTAATTCCGTTTTCCAATAAATTAATCGTTCTATAAAACAAACCAGAAATATGAGATGTTATTCTTCCTTTAGAATCTCTTAATGGTTCGCCAGTATCTTTATCTCTTATAATAGATAAAAATTGATAAAGGGAGTTGAAAGCATCTATTGCTATAGTTTTATTTGCTAACGCACTTAATTCCACTTCTTTTTTTACATCTTCTACGATATCTTTAAGATTAACTCCCATTACTTTTTCTTTTTTCTTTCTTTTTTAGCTTCTTCAGTTTTTTCGGTTTCCTTTTGCAATTCTCTCTGTAATTCTTTCTCTATTTTCCATTCGTCATAGTATAGCCATGCTATAAACAAACCTAGAAATACTAGCATTACTGGAATTCCTCCATTAAGTACTGTTATTACATCTGGTAAAGCTGGTCTTAGATTTAAAAAAGGTACTCCTTTAAATATGTAGTAGATTGCTATTACTGCTATTACTATTCCTGCAAAAGCTTTTACTAAAGGATGCATAATATTATAAGAAGAAAAGATATTTATGTTCGAATTGTTAAGAAAAGAAATTCAAGAATTAATAAAAGATAGATTTGAAAAGCCAACAGAAATTCAAAAAATAGCCATACCTTTAATTCTTTCTGGTAAAAATGTTCTAATTATTGCACCTACAGGCTATGGAAAAACTGAAGCAGCTTTTTTACCTGCTTTAAGTAAAATTTTAGATACTCCAATTCCTATTTCAATAATATATATTACCCCTTTAAGAGCATTAAATAGAGATTTAATAGAAAGATTAAACTACTATAGCAAAAACTTAAATCTTGAAATAGCTGTTAGACATAGCGATACTTCAAAATATGAAAGAGCTAAACAATCTCAGTTTCCTCCGCACATATTAATTACAACACCAGAAACTTTTCACATAGTTCTAATGTCAAAAAAATTAAAAGAACATCTAAAAAATGTAAAATTCGTAATAATAGATGAAATACATGAAATAGCAGATAATAAAAGAGGATTGCATTTATCAATTAGTTTAGAGAGATTAAGAGAAATTGCAAACTATCAAACAATAATGATATCTGCAACCATAAGCAACACTAATATTGCAAAGCTTTTTTGCAAAAATTATGAAGTAGCTAGCATAGATAAAACAAAAGAGTATGAATTCTATGTTATTCTTGAGAAAGATTTCGAAAAAAGAATTAAAAAAATAGCTGAAATATTGGAAAAATATAATCAAGTTTTGATTTTTACAAATACTAGAGAAGAAGCAGAATTTTTAGCTTATAATTTGAAAAAATATACAAATGTTGAAGTTCATCATTCTAGCTTAAGCAGAGAAATAAGAATGCAAGTAGAAAAAGATTTTAAACAAGGAAAAATTAAAGCTATAGTTGCGACATCAAGCTTACAATTAGGAATAGATATTGGCAATGTAGATGCAGTAATTCAATATAATAGTGCAAGAGAAGTAATCCAGCTAATTCAAAGAGTTGGAAGAAGCGGCCATAGAGAAAATAAAAAGCCTATTGGAATTATAGTTTGTAGCGATGAATTAGAATATGAGGAATCAAAGAATTTAGTAGAGTTTGCAAAAAAAGGAAAATTAGAAAAAATAGATTTCCCAAAAAATTCACTAGATGTAATAGCAAACCATATTTTATCTCTATGCAAAGAAAAAAGATATAGCTTTGAAGAAATAAAAAGAATAATTAAAAAATCTGTTGCCTTTGAAAACATTAAAGATGAAGAAATAAAAGATATTTTAAACTTTTTGAAAACTCATAAATTAATTTTTGAAGATAACTCAACATATAGAACTAGCAAAAAAGGTTTAAGATGTTTGTTAGAAAATTTAAGTTTAATACCATCTATTAAACAATATGATGTTATTGATATTACCTCAAACAAAATTATAGCTAAGTTGGATGAAAATTTTGTTGCGACAGAGCTAGAAATAGGTAATTCTTATTTAATTAAAGGCAATTCATGGAAAGTAGTAGATATTGATGAAGAAAAAGTTTATGTCGAGCCAAGTGAAGAAGAAGCAATAGTACCAAGTTGGGAAGGAGAATTAATTCCAGTAAGCTTTGAAGTTGCAAAAGAAATAGAAAAATCTCAAATTTTTGAAGGTAAAAAAATTGAAGTAGTTTTCGATGGAAAATATTTCTACTACATTTTTCATTTACCATATGGAAATAAAGTAAACGAAACTCTAATGCATGGAATTTTGTATTTCATATCTAAGGTTTTTAAAGAAATATTTAGCAAATCGCTACAATATGGAATAATTTTTAGAACGAAGCAAAGAAATGATGAAATTTTTAAGTTTGCACTAGAAAATTTAGATAAAAATTTTGAGTTTTTTGTGTTAGAAAGCGTAAAGAATTCAAAAATATTTTATTATAAGTTCTTTCAAATTTCAAAAAGATTCGGAATAATTTCCGAAAGCTCAAAATTATCTTTTTCGAAAATAAGAAGGTTAGCAGATTTTTATAGAAATACTGTAATAGAAAAGGAAGTTTTAAATGAAATTATATTTGAAAAATTAGATTTTGAAAACTCTAAGAAAGTTTTAAATGAAATAAAAAATTTGAAGTTCGAAATTAAAGAAAAGTTTTCTAAATTTTCTGAATTATTACTAAAAAGAGTTTTCTCTTTTTCAGAAATTCCTATGCTAGAAGCAAACATTTTAGAAAAAATAAAAAATAGACTTTTAAATACAGAATTGACTTTTTTGTGTTTGAACTGCAAAAGTTATTGGAGTAGAAAAGTTAAAGATATTGATTTTGAAAGATGTATTAAATGCAATTCCCCTTTTGTTAGCATTATAAAAAGAGATTTAGAAAAAGCGTTAAGAATTCTTAATAAAGTAGAAAAAAGAATAAAATTAGAAGAAGATGAAAAATCTCTCTACCAAAAATTGTATGAAACTGCAACTCTGTTTAATAGTTTTGGAAAAAAAGCAGCATTAGTATTAGCTGGTAAAGGTATTGGAGTAGAAACTGCAAAGAAAATACTAAATATTAAAAAAGTTTTTGAAAGCGAAGAAAAGCTAATAGAGGAAATTTTTAAAAAAGAAAAGGAATTTATTAGAATTAGACATTTTCTTGAATGAAATTATAGAGAAATTTTATCATAAATAATCTTCTGCCCCGGCCGGGATTCGAACCCGGGTCTCGGGCTCGAGAGGCCCGCATCCTTGGCCACTAGACGACCGGGGCTCTAATAAAATATTAGATTTCATAGCTAAAAAATAAAAAAGAAAGAAAAAATTAGAAAAAATTTATTTCTCTTAAGAACTTAAAAACAAATTATTTCTTTTTTCTGGCTTTCTTTTTAGCACCTTTTTTTGCAGCTTTTTTCTTAGCGGCTTTCTTTTTTGTTGCCTTCTTCTTTGCCATAATAATTTTTCAACTTTTTATTAATTTAAAAATTATTTTTTAATGATCGAAATTGGAAAAAAAGTAAAGATTATTAAAGATAATATTGAAATCGAAGGTTATGTAATTCCAAAACCGCAACTATATGAAGAAAATTTTATTCTTCTAAAATTAACTAGCGGATATAATATTGGAATAAAACTAGAAGGAGAAGTTAAAATAATTGAATTAGAAGAGAAAGTTAAAGTTGGTGAATTTCCTACTGCAAAAATAGAGAAAAATCAAAACTTAAAAAATGTTTCAATAATTCATACAGGCGGTACTATTGCATCGAAAATCGATTACATAACTCAAGCAGTTAGTCCTGCAATTAAGCCTGAAGAGTTATTATACATTTTTCCAGAGATAAAAAATATTGCAAATATAGAGAGAGTTAATCTATTGTTTAACATCGCTAGCGAAGATATGTTACCAAAAAATTGGATTGAAATCGCTAAACTTGCATATAATGAAATATTAGATAAAAATGTTTTTGGAGTAATAATTACCCATGGCACAGATACCATGCATTTTACTTCGGCTGCGCTTAGCTTTTTCATTCAAAATTTAAATAAGCCAATAATTTTAACTGGCGCGCAAAGAAGCAGCGATAGAGCTAGTAGCGATGCAAAGATTAATTTCATTTGTTCTTTGTATGCCTCTTTATCTGAAATTGCTGAAGTTGGTATAGTAATGCATGCAACAAGCAACGATGATTATTGCTATTTTCATAGAGGAACAAAAGTCAGAAAGTTTCATACAACAAGAAGAGATGCATTTAAAAGCATTAATGATAAGCCGCTAGCAAAAATATTTCCTAACGGAAAAATAGAAATAATGAATGAAAATTATAGGAAAAGAAATGAAAATAATCCAAAATTAAATGCAGTTTTTGATGAAAGAGTTGCAATATTAAAAGCATACCCAAACTCTTATCCAGAGTTAATAGATATTTTAGTTAATAATTTCGATGTTAAAGGAATTGTAATAGAATCTACAGGCTTAGGTCATGTACCAACTAATAACGAAAGAAGTTGGATAAAACACATTAAGAAAAATGATAACGTATTGTTTGCAATAACATCTCAATGCATTCATGGAAGAGTTCATCCATATGTTTATACTAATACAAGAATTCTTAGTAGCTTGCCAAATGTTGTTTTTTGCGAAGATATGTTAACAGAAGTTGCTTATGTAAAGCTTGGCTGGTTATTAGCTCAAGAAAAAGATATAGAGAAGTTAAAAGAGTTAATGTTAACTAACTTTGCAAATGAAATAAATTATAGAAGTTACTATGAAGATTAAAGCTGGTTTAGAAGTTCACATACAATTAGATACTGAAGAAAAATTATTCTGTAAATGCAAAACTACTATGAAAGAAGAAGTTCCCAAAAAAATTGTTGTTAGAAAATTGCATCCTGTTGCTGGTGAGCTTGGATTAATAGATGTTGCAGCACAATATGAATACTTGAGAGAAAGAGAATACTATTACGAATATTTTGAAAATGAAAGTTGCTTAATAGAATTAGATGAAGAACCACCAAGAGAAATAAATAAAGAGGCTTTAGAATTAGCATTAAAAATTGCTATGCTATTAAATTGCAAAATCCCAGATAAAATACAGGTAATGAGAAAAACTGTTATCGATGGTTCAAATACAAGCGGTTTTCAAAGAACAGCATTAATTGGTTTTGATGGTTATATTATTGTTAACGATAAAAAAATCGGTATTAAAAGTGTTTGTCTAGAAGAAGATGCATGCGCAATAGATAAAGAAGAAAATGGAAAAGTTTATTATAAACTTAATAGATTGGGAATTCCTTTAGTTGAAATTACTACAAGCGTTTTTGAAGTTGAAAATGCAAAAGAAATTGAAGAAGTTGCTTTTAATATTGGATGGTTAGCTAGAACAATTAAAAAGGTTAAAAGAGGTATAGGAACAATAAGGCAAGATGTAAACATTTCTATAGATTCAGAAAGAATTGAATTGAAAGGAATTCAAAAATTAGAAGATATATCAAAAGTTGTTAATTACGAAATAAAAAGATTAATTGATTTAAAAAATTTGTCATCAGAACTAAAAAAGAGAAATGCAAAAATTAGTGAAATTTTTGATTTTACTGAATATTTCAAAAACTCTTCTTCAAACTTAATTCAAAAGTTTTTAAATGCTGGAAATAAAATTTTTGGCTTAGTCTTTTACAATTTTAAAGGCTTGATGAATTATAAAATAGCTGAAAGAACTTTTGGAAAAGAAATTGCAGATTATTTAAGGACATTCAATAGCGGAATAATTCATAGCGAAGAAAATTTAGAAAAATACAAGTTAAAAGAAGATTTTGAGAATATTTGCAAAATGCTAAAGATTTCTGAAAATGATGTTTTAGCAATATTCGCTGCAAAAAACGATAAAGCAGTAAAATTCATAAAAGAAAAATTAGAAAAGTTAATAGAAGGAAAATTAGAGCATGAAACGAGAAAAGCTAACCAAGATTTATCAACAAGTTTCTTAAGACCTTTGCCAGGTAGCGCAAGAATGTATCCTGAAACTGATTTACCTTTAATAGATATTACAAAGGAGTGTTTGGAAAAAATAAGAGTAAAAGAAGAACCTTTAAACGTAAAGATTTATAGAATTTCTAAAGAATTTTCTATAGACATAAATTTGGTTAAAGAAATAGCCAGAAAAGATTTACTTGAAGTTTTTGAAAACTTTCTTAATGAGTATAAAGAAGTTGGAAGTAATTTTATAGCCAACATGCTCATTAATCTTGAAAATTATAAAATAGATTTTTGGAATAAACAAAATGAAATAAAAGAGATTTTAGAAATGATAAAAAATAAAAAACTATCAAAATCCGCTGCAAATTTAATTCTTTCAGAATTAAAAGATAAAAAGTTAGAAGAAATAATAAAAACAAAAGATCTAATAGCTTTTGATAAAGAAGAGTTAAAAAATATTCTTAAAGATCTTTTAAATAAAAATATGAGCATAGATGAAATAAAAAAGTATCTCTTTACAAACGAAAAAACAAAATACAAAGTAATACCAGAAATTTTAGAGGAAATTTTAAAGTATGAGTTGCATAAATGAAGAAGAGTTGATTGAATATTGTTACAATAATATACTTTCATCATTTAATTTTTGCAAAGCTTTTCTAAAAGAAGTAGAAAATTTAATAAATAATAATGGTGGTGTAAGTAAAGAACATAAAAAAGCTCAAATATGTATTACTCTTTATTTACTTGAAGAAATTTCTAAATATAGAAAAATTCAACCAATAATGACAACTTTTGAAATACCAATAAAAATTATTGATTATTCTTCAGAAATACTCTGGTCTTCTGACATTTTGATTTGCTTTAAAAATTCCGAAAAAAATCTTTGTTATGTTATAGAAGTCGTAAGAAGCGGAAGCCCATATAACATTAATAAAAAAATAAGAGTTTTACAAAAATTAGCAAACAAAGAAACTAAAAGCGGAATTTTTATAGAGGAGAAAATGTATTCTATATATTGTGCGAATAATAGTAATGGAATATGTAACATTAATAATATATTGTCTACATCCCTTTCATTTTTTGGATATTATAGATATAATTTTAAAAATCATCAAGATCTTTCGGAAAACAAAAAAATTCCAGAATTGTGTGAAAGATTAGAAATTTATCTTTTAAAAAACGATTTATTTTGATTTCAAATTTATGTATTCTATAAAGAGTTTATACATTTTCAAATATACCTCTCTATTGAATTCTTCCGAAAGATTTTTTAAATCATTAAAATCACTAGAAAAAGCGACTTTTTTTATCAAAGACTTTATACTTTTTTGAACCTCGCTTGTTAATTCTATGTTTATAGAAGAATATCTATTACTAAGCGCAAGAATTCTATCTAATAAATCTAAAATTAAAGTTTTTATACCTATAAAATGCTTTTGGTTTTCTATGTTATTTAATAATTCTCTCTTAATCTTTCTTATGACTTCTTCTACTTCTTTTATTTGATATTTCATTGTTACATTATCACAAAAACCTTTTAAAAATCTATCAGAATCCAAAATCTCTCTAATAACAATGCAATATGCTATTGGCTCTATATCGCTTAAATTTATTGCTATCATAAAAAATATTAAAAAAATAAAAAATAAAGAAGAAAATGAAAAACTAAATCGGTTTTCTTACTGGTACTTCTATTCCCCTTTCTCCTATTTCTTTAGATTCTACTTTTTTCCAACCACTTCCTTCTAGAATAGAAGCAATGCATCCGTTAGGAGCAGCTATTACGAAATTACTATCATATGGACAAGCATACCAACTCATTATCATTGTGCAAGCAACTCCTTCTGCAACTTTTTCTTTATATTCTTTCCATGCCTTTGATAATTCTTCTGCACATTTAGATGCAGTAGCACTAATTTTAACTCTTTCTGCTAATTCTTTTCCAGCAATTTTTTCTACATTTCTTTTAACTATCTCTATTTTAGGTAATCTTTCTTTTTCAAAAACTTCTTCTCTTATAGCTTCAATTTCTTTTCTACATTCCCAAATTGCACTTCTTATTTTTGATTTAATATAATCTAATCTATCCCACAAATCTCTAATTCTTTGCATTAGTCTTTCTTCTGGCAATTGAGATAAAGATGAGTTTATTTCGTTTATGTATGAAGTAATTTCGCTAATGTTTATTTTCTCTCTTAGGCAAGCTGTAAAGTTAGATTTTACTAATCCATATAATTCTTTTGTTTTTTCTAATTCCTCTCTAACAGCTTCTTTTTTAATCTTTTTTATAAGAACTTCTTCTAATTTTTCTTTAATTTTTTGTCTAACTTCTGCAGATTTATTGATCATCTCTTTTAATCTCTCTTTTGTTACTTTATCTGCAGCACCGCTAACAGTTTCTACTTTAAATCCTTGCTGAGTTAAATAAGTATAAACTTCTTTTGCACATTCTGGATATCCTAATACTTTAATTCTTGAGAAATTTCTCTCTACTATAAAAGTAATGTTTACATCGCTAGCATTTGAAACAAACATCACATGTCCAGATTCCCAAACAATTCCTAATGTATCGTTGAAATTTCTTTTACAAATTATTAATAATGGAACTTTTTCATTTAACTCTTTTGCTTTTCTTTCTATTTCTTCGTTAACCTCTTTTTCTTCATCTCTCTTTGCAATGTGTTTTATTATTTTTATTCCTAATTCGTTTAATCTTTTAGTAACGTTTTCAGAAAAGTTACCAACTAATATTACTTGCTTTATTCCATAACTAACTAAATAGTTTTCTGTTTCATAGCTTAATTCATCTGGTGGATTTATTAATAAAGGTAAGCCATATTTTGCTGCCAATTTAGATGCTAAAATTACTAATTTTATTTTTCCTTTTTCTGGAGGATAATCAGAATAATCACTAACTATTATGCTTGTATTAGCATCTGCGAAAAAGTTTTTAGATGCTTCTATTGATGTTCCATACTTTGTCATTCCGAAAATTCTTTTTACTTCAAAATATTGTGATAATTGTTTTTCTACTTGCAAAGAAATTACTGCAGGTCCACCAATTATGTATACTTTTTTTATTCCTTGAGCTGTCAAATTCTTTATCTCATCTTCAGATAATAATTTAAATCCATCAATTACTATTACAGGAATTCCATACTTTTGTGCTATTACATCAGCTACTGCAGCATCTGGATAGTTTTGTATAGTTACTAAAATTGCTTCTTGAACATTTTGTGAAAATGCTAAAAGCATTGCTAACATTACTACTATTCCAAAGAGTATTGTTTTATAGCTTTTCATAGTTAATAATAAATTTTAAAACATAAAAAGCTTATGAAAATTGATGAAAAAATTGAAATTGTTGATGGATATCCAGCATTATATATAAAAAAGTTAGATTTATTAGTAATAAGTGATTTACAAATAGGTTTTGAAGTTCATTTAGCTCAAAAAGGAGTTTCAATTCCTCAAATTCAGTTTAATGAAATATTAAACGATTTGAAAGAAATAAAGTTACTATCTAATGCTAAAAGATTATTAATAAATGGAGATGTAAAGCATGAATTTAAAGAAATAACTAAGCAAGAATGGAGAGAAACAATAGAATTTTTAAATTTTTGTAAGAAAAATTTTAAAGAAGTAATAATTGTTAGAGGAAATCATGATAATTATTTACTAAATGTTTTAAAAGATTTGGAAATTGTATTTTACGATCCTTATTATATCGAAGAAGAATTCTGTTTTTTGCACGGACACAAAAAAGTTGATTTACCAAATTGCGAATATTTAATAATTGGTCATGATCAGCCAGCAATAGTTTTAAGAGACGAATTCGAAAAAGTTAAATTAAAGGCATTTTTGTTTGGAAAATATGAAAATAAAAAATTAATAGTTATGCCATCCTTTTCTCCTATTTCTTTTGGAACAGAAGTTAACAATTATTCATCTAAGGATTTTATGAGTCCTTATTTGCAAGAGATTGATGTTGATGAAGTAGAAGTTTTTGCAATAGATAAGAGTGTTGGAACTTTAAAATTAGGAAAATTAAAAAATCTAAGATATATTTAAACAAATTTCTTTAAAAATTCTTTGAATTTTTCATCGCTTAATTGCTCTTTAATTTTTCCTTGAAGATAAAGAGTTATTAAAATTTTCTCTATATTTTCTGCAAATTCTGGTCTGGCTAATCTTATTCTTGCTAATCTTTCTCTTGCCTCTGCACTTAATACTTTTCTTAAAATTTCTCTTTTCTGTTCTTCAGTTAACTTCATAAATAGTAAAATTTTAAAACAAATTAAGAAGTTTAATTTGGATATGTTTTGCAAAATATTTTCTATTATGAGAATATTGTTGTATCTTAGACCTACATCATCTTTTCATTACTTAGAATTTTCAAACTATTATTTTCAGGGTTTTATTTATAAATTATTAAGAAATTCAGAATTCCATTGGTTACATCAATATAAAGGCTTTAAAATGTTTAATTTTTCGAATTTATTTCCAATAGAAAAAGATAAAATAATAAAACAAAACAAAATTTATCATATCATAATCTCTTCTCCAAATAAAACATTAATAGATGTAATTTTTAAGAATCTCAGAGAATATAAGGGTAAATCTATTAAACTTGGAAATTTTGAATTCCTATTAGAGAAAGCCAAAAAATACAAACTTAAGTTATCTTTTCCCTGGAAAACATCTTCACCAATAATACTCACAAAAAATAAAGAAGTTTATTTGTCTGATGGCAAGGAAGTTTATAAGATTGTTTTAAAAACTCTTAACCATCCACTATTGAAACTTTTCAAAAAGAAAAAAATTAAATCAAACATACATTTAAAGAATGCAAAAGAGATTAGTATAACTAAACTTCCTTATTTAGATAATAAAAAGTTCAAAATAGTAAGGATTTTAGACATATATTATAATTTTGAAAAAGGAGATTTTCAATTAGAGGAGTGGTTAAGAGATTTAAAAGATAATTCTTTAGAGAAATATTTTAGTTTTACAGGCTATAATTTTTATTTTGAAGAACCATTATTTGAAGAAGTGAAATTTGAAAAACCTGTAAGTATTAGAATTAAAATGAAAGGAAAAGATGTAATATTCATTGGTAGCTTATGGAAAAGATTAAATGTTTTAAGGAAGTTAGATAGAGAAGAAAAAAAGTTTTACATGTTCTTACTCGATGTTGGTTTGGGAAAATTGAATAGTTTAGGTTTTGGCTTCTTAAATCCTATTAAAGAATGAGAAATGTTTATATATTTTCAATAGGTAAGTTATATAGAAAGAAGAATAACATATACTTTAAACCCAAGGATAAAGAAGAAAAATATTTTCCAATCGAAAATTTGAAAAACATCTTTGTAATGAATAAAGTTTCTTTTTCTTACCAAGCTATAAAAATGCTGATGGATAGAGGTATATTTGTTCACTTCTACTATTTTAATGAGAAAAAGGGAATTTTTTATAAATTAGGAACTTTATATCCAAAAGATAAAAACCCAGCAGGAATAGTTCATCTAAAACAATCCTTATATCATACAGATATAAATAAAAGAGTAGAAATAGCTTTAGAAATTGTAGATGCCACAAAATTTAATTGTATAAAAGTACTAGAAAAATTTGATGAAGCAAAAGAAATAGCCAATTATCTTAGAAGTTTTTCTGTTTTTTCGGAATTTGAAAAACATAAATGTAATGTTCAGAATTTAATGGATTTAATAAGAGGTATAGAAGGAAATGTATGGATAAAATTTTTCGAAGGTATAGATAAAATTTTAAAATACTACAAACTAGAAAAGAGAACTAAAAGACCTCCAAAAAATGAAGCGAATGCTATAGTTAGTTTTTGCAACTCTCTACTCTATTCTGTTATTTTATCAGAAATTTATAGAACACATTTAGACCCAACAATAAGTTTTTTACATGAACCGAGAGAAAGGAGATTTTCTTTAGCATTAGACATGGCAGAACCCTTTAAACCAATAATAACTTATAGAATTCTAATTTACCTAATTAACAAAGGTATTATAAACAGCAATCATTTCATTAGAGGTTTAGAGGGTATACTCTTAAACGAATATGGCAGAAGAATTGTAGTAGAAGAGTTTGAAAGAAGAATAAACGAAACAATAAAAATTAAAGGAAAAGGAAAATTTAAAATGTTAACATTTATAAGAAAACAGGCATATAATCTAGAAAAAGCTTTATTGGAAGACACAAAATTTGAAGCATTCAGATTAAGATATTAGAATAAATATTTTGGTTAAATGTTAAATTTATGAATGAATTTATCAAAAATTATCTCAAAGAAAACGAAATAGATATCGAAAAATTTGAAAAATATATGAAAAAAATATGTAAGAAAAATTTAAACGAATGTTACGACGCTCTAGAAAAAGCTTTAAAATTTTTTAAAAGTAAAAAGCTTTCAGAAAATATAGATAAATATTCTCCACTAATAAGATTTGTTACATCACAATATACAACAGGCTTTCTTGGTGATTTAAAGAAAAATAAAAAATTTGAACTACTTTTATCATTAATAGCTATTAGAGATTATTTTAATCAAGAGAGATCAACAACAATTTTCTATACTTCTCAAACTAAAGAAAGAGGTTTGGGATACTACTTAGGTCAAGAAAAGATAGAATTAGAAGATTTATTAGATCAAATTGAAGAACATTTAAATAGTTTTTATAGAATTCAATGGTTCGGAAAAGAGAGATATCTATATGAAGTTATTTTGTCTGGACCTTTAAGAGAAGAACTAAAAAATGAAATAATAAACTCAGCATGGGATGAAAAAAATGGTTTCTCTCTAAGTAGAATATTTCGTTTTAATGAAGATGTCTTAAGTACTAGAAAAGGTAGAGAAAATCTTTTAATTAAAGATCCTAACATATTCTTGTTTTTGGTCATTGATTATATTTTTTCAAAAATTTTTCTTGAAAATAAAATAGAAAAAATACTAAGTGGAGAAAATACAGCAGAAATATATATGTTTAGTGATGATCTAACAATTAGAAGACACTTCATTTTTCCTAATCTTTCTAAGATTTTTGAATTATTTTATTCTTCAGAAGAAAATTTTGTTTTTAGAGAAGAAGAAATTGGTTTAGCAGAAGAAAAAGGAAAAATATTAGAAGGTTCTAAACTTTCTAAGTTTTTACTAAGCTTTTGGATAAAAGATCCAGATTATAGTGATATTACTTCATCACTAATAGGAAAATTAATCTATTATTTATTCAATTACACGAACTTTAATGGAGAAATATTGAATAAGTTAATAAAAGTTAACGTTCACTACATGCTGAAAAATGAAAGAATCAGAAAAATAAAATACATAAAAAATATATTTAAAATTTTCTTCAAGAAAAAATATAATATGGAAAATTTAGAAAAAGCAATTGAAATTGGTGAAAAAATTTCATATTATATTGTTAATGTTTATAGTAAGAAATATTATCTTGATAAAGAAAAGGTTAAAAAAATATTAGAAAAAATATTAGATGAGTTAAAAGTTGAAGATTTGCCAGGCAAGTTTTTTGATAAACTTATGAAACTTATAGATAAATACGAAATGTACTATGAAGAAAAAATTCCTAAAATGTTAAAAGAGATTGTTGAAAATCAAAAGGTAAGAAATAATATGGACATCTTCTTTTACGTAAAAACACTTATTCTTGCAGGTATAATAAATAAATTTCCAAGCGAATAATAAATTATGAAAGTTGTACAAATTTCAATATTAGCAAGAGTCTATGGAAATGTTAATGCTGATGAAACTGTAGGAAATAGAATAACTATCAAAAAGATGTATGATGGTGAAGGTAATATTTATCCATTTATATCAGCAAGAGCAATAAAATTCGCTATCAGAAAAAGATTAGAAGAGAAAGGCTTCAAAATAGACCCTTTTTATCTTCAAAATAACATGTTAGAAGATAGCGGAAAGCCATGGGAATATGTTGATAACGATTTATTTGGATATATGAAACCTAATGAAAGAAAAAGGAGAACCGCACCTGTTGCTATTTCATATTTTAAAGCTCTCAGAAACACAACAATTTCTACAGAGTTTGGTGCTAGATTTCCTAGACAAGAAGGTACAAATCCTGCTCCGTTTGAAATAGAAGTTGCTGATATCATAGGTAAACTAAATGTTCTTATTTATGATTATATAGGTAGAGAATCTGTTCTTGACAATGAAAAATGGGAAGCACCTATTAATGAAGATGAAAGAAAAAAGAGAATAAAAGCTTTGCTAGAAATCTTATTAATAGAGAGATTTGTATTACCAAAGAGAACAAACTCTCTTAACATACCAGAATATTACTATGCATTATTAGTTCAATCAGAAAAAGGTCCTTTACCTATTTATCAATATTTAGATTATTCTGTACTTGAAGATGGAAAACCTAAATTAGATGTTGAAAAACTAAAAACTCTAGATAAATTATTAAGTGATAAGAGAAATAAGGATACTAAACTTTATCTAATTGATTACATAGATGGAATAAAAGAAGAAAAAATAGGTGAAACGCAAATAGAAGTAATTAAAGTCGATAAATTAAGAAGTCTTATAGATCAAATTACAAATTGGTTATGAAATATTTAGTCTTTAGAATTTCTTTTTTTGAAGCTTTTTTTAAAGTTTTTATAACAAGAAAATATCAACTTTCTTATATTCTTCCGCTACCTACATCTATAGCAGGAATTATTGGAAGTATAATTGGTATAGAAAGAAACAACATAGCAAATTATTTTAAAGATATGTATGTGGGTTCAAAATATATAAAAGGAGAGTTGATTTTTGAAAATCGAACTCTTATAGAGCTAAGTAGTAATAAACCTCCTGAAAGAGCTGTAGAAAAAACATCAATAATTAACGATGCAGAATTCGAAATAGTAGTTATAGGAGATGATAATAAAATAGATGAATTAAAAAGAAGAATAGAAAATTTAGAATTTTCATTCTTGCCATTTGGAGGTCAAAACGATTTCTTTATTAAAGACATTAAAGCAATAGAATATGGAGAAATTTCAACTATTACTAACTCAAATATAATAACTGGATATGTTAAATATTCTGACATTAAAAGTATTAGAAACAACACTAGAATTTGGATATTTCCAGTAAGATATAAAGGTAGAGATGAAAAATTCGCATTCATAGATGGAGAAGTAGAAGTAAAAGAGCCTATTCCATCATTTAAAAACATAGCTGTTTATAAATTCTCTGATTTTGAATATAAAATAGCTTTTTCATGACTGAATTAAAATACTTAAAAGAACCAGAACATTGCAAATCTAAATTATGCGAAAAAATTAAAAAAATTAAAGAAAAAGTTAGAGAAAAACATTCACACCAAAATAAAACTTTGTTGCAACATATCCAAGAAATAAAAGAGTTGGGTAAAAAATTCCAAAATCTTTATAATTTTGATTTTGAAATTTTTGAATTTTTAGCAGAATTTCACGATATAGGAAAATTACACAAAGATTGGGATGTAAATAAGAACAATAACATAAAACATGCTCTTTATAGTTTATTGTATACTTATATGTATTTTAATGACATATTGAAAGATAAAATAAAGTATTTCTACATTTTACTGTATTTGATATATAGACATCATTCTTTGCTTACTAAAAAATCTTGTGATTATAGTTATTTTAAAGATCAAATAAGGTTAGTAGATATAGAAGAATTGTTGCCCAAAGATGTTTTTGAAAATGTAAAAAATCAGATTAAACAACTGTCATTTGAAGAAAAAGTAAAAATAATAGATACTTTTGGAGTTTTTAAACTTTGTGATATCTTATCTGCTAAAAATTTAAGTTACGAAGAGATAGAAAAGTATTTTATCAATGAAATTAATACAGAAATTCTAGTAAAGGAATATATTTCTAAAAAGAACATGAAATTAGATGAAAAAAAGCTCGAGATACAAAAAGAACTTTCAAAATATGAAAACTTAATTTTAATAGCGCCTACTGGTTGGGGTAAAACAACTTCTTCATTATTTTTCTTAAAAAACAAACTCTTTATAACTTTACCAACTATCACAGCTATTAAAAAATTTTTTAGCGATTTATCTTCTATTTCTCAATTAAGTGACAAAATTGATATGTATTTTTATCTTTATGATGCATATTTATCTTTTGAATTTGATAAAGAAAATGAAAATTTGCTAAATGAAGACAGAATTTTCTCCTATGAGTTTTCTAAGATGTTAGCAAAACCTATAATGATTACTACAGCGGATCAAATACTTTTGACTTTTCTAAATGCTGGAAAATATTACTTAAGGAGATATAACTTTTATAGAGCTTCTTTTGTTCTTGATGAAATTCATTTATTAAATCCATCTATGTTATATCTGTTTCTTCACTTTTACAATTTGTATAGAAAGATTTACGATTTAAAATTATTGATGATGTCAACAACATTACCAAAACATTATTTTGATGCAATAAAAGAGGTAGATAGTGAATTAGGAAATCTTATTTGTAAGGAGTTTGAAAAGATAGAACTTAAAGAGGAGTTTGAAAAAAAGAGAAGAATTATGTATAAATATTTTGAAGTTGATATAAAAGATTGGATAAGAGAAAATTTAAACTTTTTCAATCAAAATAAAAGATTTTTAATAATTTTAAATACAGTAAATAAGGCTCAAGAAGTATATAAATTGTTGAAAGAGAATAAAATAGATTCTATTTTACTACATTCAAGATTTATAGTAAGAGATAGATTTCAAATAGAAGATAATATAGAAAATTATAAGGTAATTGTTTCTACACAAGTCACAGAAGTTTCATTAGATATAAGTAGAGATTTCTTATTAACTGAATTAGCACCTTTACCAGCACTCATTCAAAGATTTGGAAGAGTCAATAGATATGGAAATTATACTAATGAAATTAATGTTTATATATTTAAACCGGAAGAGTTGAAAGAAATCGAAAAAGAAAAAAGAAAATTGTATCCTTATAGTTTAGAAGAGATGAATTATAGTGAGAATGTTATAAAAGAATTAGAAGTAGAAAAATTATCAAATGAATATGAATTAATAAAAAAATATTATGAACATTCTGAAAAGCTTAAAGGATATGCGAAAGAAGAAATTAAAGAAACTAAAAAAATTTTGTCTAAATGGATAAATGAGTTTGACTATTTTTATACTGCTTTAATAAGTCCTGAAACTAGTTTAGCTGAAATAGATGAATTATTTAATTTAAGAGGATCAACAAATGTATTTGTTTTGTTGGATTACAGACTTATAGAAGATGATGAAACAAGAAAAGAATATATCAAAGTACTTGATCTATGGGAAAAATATAAATCTGATTTTGAAATGAGAAGAAAATTATTTTGGAAAATTAAAGAATTTCTTATACCTATACCACTCTGGATAATTAAAAAGAATGTAGAAAGTTTAGAAAGAATAGGTTTCCCAATAATTTTTTCCAATATATTAAAATATTCAAAAGATTATGGATTAATTTTTGAAGATAAAGAATTACAAACAATTTACTTCTGAGAGCTAAAATAGAAATAGTTTATATAAAAATTTTTTATATAAAAATTTTATGAAATTAGAACTTCTGATAAAAAATTTTAAAAGTATTAAAGAAATAAAAGCTGAATTAGCTGAAGTAAATATACTTATAGGACCACCAAATGCTGGAAAATCTAATATCTTAGAGGCTATTCATTTATATGGTATACCAGCTAGAGCAAATTTCATTGGTAGTGAGTATGTCAAATACTTTGATTTTAAAGTTATAAGAGGATTTGAAACAAACAACTTTTCTATCTTTAGAGATAATGATTACAGCAATATTATAGAGCTAAAAATTGGTAATAAAGATCTTCTTAGAATTTCATACAGTAAAGATAAAAATAACATAATTTTCAATGATGATGTATCTCTTGAAAGAATTACAACAGAATTAACAATACTATACCGATATGAAAATTTTATAAAAAATTTTAGAGGAGAGAAATATAAATACGGATACTTTAATAAATTTTTATTACCTAATTTTGGAAATTTAGAAACTATATTAGCTAGAAATGTAAAAAATATAATTAAAAAAATAAACAATAATATAAAAAAATATAACGTGCTTATTGCTAAATATGGAACCTCAAATGATAAAGCACTTATCTTCACATACACAGGAAGTGAAACCCCCATTATTTATCCGATTCCAATAGATGAAATTGAAAATATTGCACAATCCATTCAATACTTTATTTTATTTTCCACCGCTCTATATTCATTGGAGAATTTTGGAGAAGTAATTAGAGACGAAGATATAAATATAGTAGCGCTTTTTGAAGAACCTGATGCCCATATGTTCCCTATACTTATAGAAGAATTTATAGATATTTTGAAAGAAGTTGAACACTTGAACGTTATTATTACTACTCATAATCCGCATACTCTAATCAGAAGTATTGATAAGATACCAAAAGATAAAATAAAGACTTTTGTTGTTCATAGAGAAGAAGGGTATACAAATATGACAGAAATAGATATAGATAAACTAAGAGACATATATATAGAAGTTGGAGATACGGAAATCATAAGAAATATTGAAAATTATATGAAAGAGTTGAAAAAATAATAGTCATGTACAAATATTTTAAAATTTTGACTGAAGATGATTGTTTAGCTTTTATAGTGGATGAAATATTCGGTAAATGTAGAGGTTATCCTGTAGGGAAATGGTCCAAAGTAATACATCTTTTACAACAAAAATTTGAAACAATTATTGGTATAATTGATAATGATAATTATCAAGAAATGTATTTGATAAGAAATAATTGGGAATTAGAAAAGAATTTATCTAATGTTGAAGCTAACAGCGAAATAAAAGTTTATTCAAAATTAATCAAAAAAGAGAAAGATAACGCAATAAAAAAATACATCATAGTTATAGATCCTGATTGCGAAAAATTTCTAAAATGTAAAGATAAAATAAGAGAGAAAAATGAGAAAAGAACTGATACAGACAAAAAGAAATTAGATAAAATACGAGAAGTGATAAATAAAATTATTAACTCTCAATAATTCATGCAAGGTAATTTGATTAATTATTATTTTGTTTGTCCTAGAAAATTGTGGTTCTTTTCTAATAAAATTACTATGGAACATGAAGAAGAATTAGTAAAAATTGGTAAATATATTGAATTTTTCTACAAAGAGCAAAACAAATATGAAAAGAAAATAATAATTTTTAACGAAATATCTCCAGATATCATAAAGAGATATAAAGATTTCGTTATAGTTTATGAAATTAAAAAATCTCATAAGTTTAAAGAAGCTGCTGTATGGCAACTAAAATATTACTTGTGGTATCTTAAAAGATTAGGATTAAATGTAAAAGGCAAACTAATAATTCCAAAAGAGGATAAAGAAGAATTTATAGAATTGACAAAGGAAGATGAAAAAAGATTGAAAGAAATTATCGAGGATATTAAAAAGATAATAAGTATGCCAAATCCTCCTAAAGTTCCTAAAAAACCATTTTGTAAGCGCTGTTCTTATAGAATTTTGTGTTGGAAAGATGAATTATAGAAATGGTTTACGTAATAATAGTCTATGATATAGGGGTAGAGAGACAAAATAGAGTTAGAGAATTTTTAAAGAGATATTTGATACATGTTCAAAATTCTGTATTCGAAGGAGAAATAAAAGAAAGTGATTTGTTTTATATTTCAGAATATTTAAAAGTTCTAATAGATGAAGAAAAAGATTCTGTAATAATATATGTTTTTCCGACCCAATCATCAATAAGCAAGAAAATTGTTATTGGTAGAGAAGAGCCTGCCCCTTTCATTGTTTAACATTTTTGATTAACACATTCTGCATAAGGTATATATCTTTTTTTATTTTGAAATTTGCAGAAAAGAATTTATTTTTTAGGGCCATAAAATTGAATATAGATGAAAAAGACCGCGGGTTTGAAAAGTACTAGAAGTATTGAAAG
>JAWBAC010000004.1:0-54947 GCA_038997355.1 Candidatus Aenigmatarchaeota archaeon
AAAAACAAAAAATATCTTTTTATTTGCAAATCTGGAATTTTAGCTAGGAGTATTGCAGAGAAATTTAAAAAAATGGGATATGAAACTTATTATTTAGATCTTCAAACTGCAAAAAGCTTAAAATACATTTAGATTATTCTACAGTAAAATAAACTCTTTTTCTATCTTTACCTTTATTTTCAACTTTCAATAATTTTATAGTTCCTATTTCTTTTGTGTTTTTTACATGAGGTCCTCCATCAGCTTGAATATCTATTCCTTCGATCTCCACAATTCTTAATTTTTCTACATTTGGTGGCATTCTGCTTGCAAGCTTTACTATTCCTTCGATTTTTAATGCTTCTTCTCTACTTAACCAATAAACTTTTACTTCTAAACCTCTTTTTGCTATTTCATTAGCTTCATTAATTACTTCCTCAAAAATTCTTTTTGCATTTTCAGAATCTGTATTTAAAGAATAATCATCTTTTGCATATTCGCTAGTAATATTTCCTCCAGTAACTAATGCTTTATATTTTTGATACATTAAAGCAGATATTATATGAGCTGCAGTATGCAATCTCATTTTTCTATACCTTTTTTCCCAATCAATTTCAGCTTTTATTGTATCGCCAACTTTAAAAATTGGCTCTCTGTTTAATATATGAATTGTTTCTTCATCTTTTTTGGCAGCTGTTACTTCGTATTTTTCATCATTAAAATAAAAATATCCATTATCAGCTTCTACGCCTCCACTACCATTATGAAATGCTGTTTGATCCAAAATAACTTCTTTATCATTTATTTCTAAAACTTTAGCTTCAAACTCTTTAATGTAACTATCCTCTTGATATAATAGCTTGGTTTTCATAAAATTGAAGTTAGAGAAGTTTTTTATTTATTTTTTAATTAAAAGATTAAATCTTGTTATTAAGAAAGTTGATAAAAATGTCAGAAAATTAACTAATCAAAGATCATTCAAATTCACTCCTAATCTTGTTTAAATATAAAATCAAATTAAGTTTCTTTCTTAACAACTCGTCTGCTTCCTTTACTGCTCTATAGTATTCGGGAAAGCTCATAACATTCAATAATTCACTAATTTTCATGAATTTAACAGAAGAAAAGAATTTATCAAGAGTTAGTGAATTTGTATCGATATTATCAATAATTACTAAAAAACCTTTGTAAATCCTAATTTCATATCCTTCCCTTAATGGAAATTGAAATGAAAGTGTTACTGGCAATTCGATAAGATCGTTTGAAGATAATTTTATTCCTATTTCTTCTTTCACTTCTCTTAAAGCAGCATCTCTAAAACTTTCACCAACTTCTACACCACCCTTTATGAATTCAAAACCTCTGCCATCGCTTCTTTCAAGCATTAAATATTCGTTAGCCCTATTTTTAATTAAAACAAAGGCTCCAGGCCTTATTCTTACTATTCTGCTAGGGTAATTTAAATACATTTGCTTAATTTTTGATAATACATTATACAGATCTTCTAAATTGTTAATATTTAATTTAAAAAATTCTTTTTCAAATTTTTCTTTTATTTGATCAAGATTTGGATTATAATATCCTTTTGTAAAAAAGAGAAACTCCGAAATTACAAGATATAACCAGTGATTTAATTTTTTAAACCAATATAATTCTTCATGCAATTTATTATTGTTTGATAAAACATTTTTTATTCTTTGTAAAATACACTGAACTCTCCACAAAGCTGAATTAAAATCAGGAAACTTACTAAATTCTTTTAACAAAATGTCTTTACCGTATATATGGATTGAGGAAAAAAGTAAGTTTATAAAATAAAAGGAATTGAAAGACGCGTGTGCACCATTTTTTATTTCATCTTCAGTTAATATAGTTAAACCGAGAAAACCATATTTTTCTGTAAAGTTTCTTAACCAGTTAAAATTTACAAAATCTCTATCTAAAACAATAATAATATCTATATCAGAATCTTCTTTGGAATCTAATCTGATGTAACTTCCATAAATATACATTGATGTTGGTCTAATGTGTTCACTAATTTCTTTTATAATTTTCCTAATACTTTTACCGCTTAGTTTTCTCACCATTTTATCTAAACAAACCTAGTTTTGTATTTTTCTCTACTACTGTTTGACATAATAAACTAAGATTAAGAATTGAATTTAAATGATTGGATCACTTTTATTCTATCTTTAAAATATACTTTAAAATATAAAAAAATGAGATTTTATAAAAACCTGATTAAATTAATATCTCTCAATAAATGAAATAGAGTTACTAATATTTTTTTGAGTATTATCTATAATTTTTCTCCAACATACATCTATTTCATTCATCAAAAAAATTAGTTGTAATACTCTATCATTTTCCTTTCCTAACTCTGAAGATAGATATTTTTCAAAATTCTTTAAACTTTTTATTACATTTTCACATTCCACAAATTTGTATAAATACTTTTCACAATTGTTTTCAGAAAATTCCCTTCTTACTTTATTTATCTCTATTTCCAAACTTTCACATTTATATAATTTTTCTATGTCTGCTCTTGCTCTATCAGATGGACAATGTTTATATTCATTTATTAAAGTTACAAATTTTGGTAAATATGCAGCACATTGAGATAATAAATCCAAATTTCTAAAAGATCTCGATTTCTCAAAATCCATCAATTCCATAAAATTTTCTTTTTATGTAAAGTATTTATTCATTAAAAAGTACTAAAAACTGTAGCTATTTCATATAAGGGAAAAGGAAAAATTTCATTAAGCCCCGGGAGGGATTTGAACCCTCGACCTCCTGCTCGCTTGTTATCATCTATCTAGCGAGCAGTGCCTTACAAGGCAGGCGCTCTAACCTGCTGAGCTACCGGGGCATTTATTCATAACATATTAATTTTAATCTTTAAAATATTTTCAAGTTTTTGAATTATTTCTTTAATAAGTTTTGAATCTTCAATTTTTATTAAAAATTCGTAATTTTCATAAAATCCGCTATATGTCATATTGGCACTGGAAAAAAATAAAATTCTATTATCGAAAATATAAATTTTTGCATGTATAAATTTATCTCTATTAAAAATTATCACTGGAATTATAAATTCATATTTCAAACCAAATTTAAACAAAAAGATTAAAGAAAGAAGAAAAAGAATTATAAACAAAAAGTTCGACAACGTTACAATAAAAAACAATAAAGAAAGTATAAGAAATATAGCAAAATAGAGGGGTTTTATTTTAATCTTTTGTAAATTTCTCAATGCTTTTTGATGATAAAAAGATTTATCATTAGATGTTATTAAAAGGATGTTTTTGTTTTTACTAAGATTTTTGATATATTCAGAAAGTTTTGAAGATAAAAAAGTTGAAACAATTACTATATTCTTAGAATTTTCAAAATATTTTCTCAAAATTTTTCCGATAGATTTTTCAAAATATATATCCATTAAAGAGATTTCTTATATTTCTCTTTTAACTCTTTTAATTTTTTAATTAAATTATCTATAGCTATTTTCAATGCCTCTCTTGCATTAATTCCTTCAGTTTTTATCCAAAGTTTTGGTTGAGTTAATTCTGGATGTTCCCTAATATATGCAGCTTCTATTACTCCCTTAACATTCCAAAGTTCTTCTCTAAGTAAGTTTGCAAAAGTTTCACTTTCTCCAACTAGCTCTATTAGCAAAACATTATTATCTTCTCTTAATACTTTTACTTCCATTTTAAATTGTTAGCATTAAAAAAATTTAAATCTTTCCAACAAACCCTGGCTTATGAGATATTAGCTCGCCAGCTAATTTCATTTTGTTTAATATTTCTTCTACATCATCTATTCCTTGCTCTTTAGCTCTTTTTATTATTTCTTCTTCAGGTATCATATTTCCAAACACCTTAGCTAATTCATCTATAATACTTCTAACAGTTCTAATTTTTCCTCTTTGAGATGCTGTTGTAATTCCTTCATATCTATCGATATCTATAGTTCCGAGCTCAGGATCAAATCCAAATTGCTTTAAGGAATATTTCATTAATCTTATAGCTCTTTCAGCATCTTCTTCTGTAACAAACTCGCTTAATCTAACTTTAGCAGAAGCTTCTGCTAATCTTATTAATGCTTCGTATTGTCTTAAAGTTATAGAAATTGCAGCACTTTCTTTAGATTTTTGCCTAGTTTCTAAATAAAATTCTTCCAATCTTCTTAAAGCTTCTTCAGTCATTTTTGGTTTTACATTCTTTCTTGCATAAGAAATGTATTTTTTAATTAACGCAGGCGGTATTACATCTTTGAAACTTTCGGCTGTTTCTAAAAATCTTGTCTTTCTTATGTGTTCTAAGATTTTTTCATCAATCTCTCTTTGAGCAACATCTCTTAATGCAAATTTTAAATCGAATCTTGTTAATAGAGTTTCTGGAATATCTATTTGTTCTCTTATCGGTATGTATGGATCGAATCTTCCATATTTTGGATTTCCAGCAGCTAATACAGAAGTTTTAGCTGGTAATGTTGCAACTATGCTTGCTTTTGCAATGCTTATGCTTCCTTGTTCCATAGCCTCATGTAAAGCAATTAAATCATCCTTCTTTACTTTTTCAACTTCATCTATACATACAATAGATTTATTTGCCATAACAACTGCTCCAGCTTCTAATACCCATCCACCAAGAAATTCCTCATCTCTACTTACAGTAGCAACTAAACCTGCTGCAGTTGCACCGCTACCGCTAACATACTTTGCTCTAGGCATTAAATTTGCGACATATTTTAATAGCTGAGATTTTGCAGTTGATGGCTCACCAATCAATAATATGTGAATTTCCCCTCTTATTCTTGTGCCATCTGGCATTATTTTTTCGTTGCCTCCAAACATTTGAAGCAAAATAGCTTCTTTAACTTCTTCTAAGCCATAAATCGTTGGAGCAATTGAATTAACTAGTTTCTTATAAATTTCTGGATCCTTAGATAATTCTAAGATCTTTTTTTCATCTTCTTCACTAATTTCGATATCTTCCCATTCAGTTTCTAAAGTTTCGAAGTTTATCGCATCTATAAAAATTTCCATAGTTCTTCCATAGTTTTTCCTTAATTTTCTTTGTATGTTTTTCAAAATTCCGATAACTTTTATTCTATTTCCTGGATCTGTTTTAACTCTTAATTTTGGATCTACTAAATCTTCTTTTAAGTATACCATTATTGTGCTTGGTCTTTCTCCGCTAAGAATTTCGTATGGCTCTTCTATTACAATCCATCTTGCATCATAGAGCTTTTCCCCAATGATATCAAAAGTTCTTGAACCACAATATGGGCATTTTATTGGTTTTTTCAAGCTTCTTTCTGTTTGAATTTGAGTTACTAATCTTTTACATTCTATACAAACAAAAATAGCTTCATAAATCTCTGGCCTAACTTCGCTGGCTCTCTTAACAATTCCATCAACCACAACTAATTTTCCTAAATGTTCGCTTCTTAAACTACTAATTCTTTTTTCTAAATATTTTGGCAAATTATAAAATCTTATTCTTACTTTATCTTTTAGCTGAGGTTCTAAATCGTATAAAGCATCTTCAAAAATCTTTAAAGTTTCCTCTGGATACTCTATGAATTTTTCAGCAAGAGAAATGTCATATTGCTCTAACAACGAAAAATCTATTAGTAATCTTCTTTCATCATTCAAAATAATTCTTCCAATTTCTTTTAAATAATATTCTTCAAGAAAATTAGAAAATGCTATTTTTATTTCAGCAATCTCTTTTTCTTCTAATCTCTTTAATTCTCTTGTTTGGAGAACTATCATTAATATTTTTACTTTTGATTTTTTATAAAGATTTCGATATTAGTATAATTAGTATGGTGTGAAGCACTCAGAACTTTTTATCTTTTCCATTAATTTTCTTAATTCTCTTACAACTTCTTTATCGTTTTTACCTCCAGTACAAATAATTTTGCCACTTCTAAAAATTAAAAAAACTAATTTTGGTTCGTTCAATCTGTAAATTAATCCTGGAAATTGTTCTGGCTCGAATTCTGCACCTTCTAATTCGTAAGCCAAACAATTTAAATCGATTTCTCCGTTTAACTTTACTGATGCAACAATATTTTCAACATTTTTTTCAACCTTTGAAGTATCTATTCCAATAGATTTAAGCATTTTGAAAAACTTATCTATTGCTCTATCTACATCTTCCATTTTTCTATTTCCAGTACAAATTATTTTTCCTGTTTCGAAAATCAAAAAAGAACATCTTGGATCTTTCATTTTATAAACTAAGCCAGGGAATTGTTCTGGTTCAAACTCTGCTTCTATGAAATTTTCTAGTATCTCATTTAAAGGAATTTTTTGATGAAACTGCATTGAAACTACTATATTTTCAATAGTTATTTCCTCTGTCATTAATATTTATTTAAAAAATTAAAAATATAAATTCTCGATTTCATTAAGTAGTTCGTTAAGATAATCTAGCGAAATAACAAAAATATCATCTTCGATTATTGGTTGGAAAGTAGAATCTAAAAATATAATAATTCCAAAAACTTTTTCAGAAAAGAACTGATATTTTTTGAAGTTTTCAATCTTTTCTTTAAACTTTTCAATCTCTTTCTTTATTCTTTTATATTTTGCATATTCCTTTTTCCATCGTTTACATTCTATTAATAAAACTCTTTTCTGTTTTTTAGCTATTAGATCAAACTCTTTATAATTCAAGAATTTTAACCTTACGTTTTTCTCAACTTTATATTCAAACCTTTCTAAAACTTCAGAAATAAAGTTTTCAAAATATTTCCAATCTTTATTTTCCAAATATTTCTTTAATGCTTCCATAATATATTTAATGAAAGTTGCAGGAATAGATGAAAATGGTAGAGGTTGCATTATTGGGCCGCTAGTTATTACAGCTTTTATTTGTGAAGAAGAAAAAATAGAAGAATTAAAAAATTTAGGCGTTAAAGATTCTAAAGAATTAAGCAAGGAAAAGAGAGAGAAAATTTTTGGGAAACTTTTCGAAATTGGTTATTATAAACAGAAGATAATTAGCGCTGCAGAAATAAACTATTATATGCTAAAGAAGAAAGTTTCTTTAAACAATTTAGAAATAATAAAGATTGCCGAACTTATAAATGAAACGGATGCCGAAAAATACTATATAGATGCTATTTCTCATCCAAAAAAGTTTTTAGAAAAATTAAAAAAGTATGTAAAAAGAGATGTTGAAATAATTGCAGAAAATAAAATGGATAAGAAAAATCTTTTTGTAGCAGCTGCTAGCATCATAGGAAAAGTTACTCGAGATAAAGAAATAGAAAAGATTAAAGAAGAAATAGGAATTGATTTTGGCAGCGGATATGTTAGCGATGAAAAAACCAAAAAATTCATAGAATATGTTGTAAAAGAGAAAAAGGATTATGATTTTGTAAGAAAAGCTTGGATAACCTATAAAGAAGAAAGTAATAAAATAAAAACAAAAAGTATCATAGATTTTATATGAAGCTAAAAAAACTTTTAAAAAACAAAAAATTTGAAATATTTTTTTCTGCATTAGGAATACTAACATCCTTTATAACTTTTGCATTTTATTATAATGATATCATTGGATTAACGATACCCTTTATTCTATTTCTTCTATTTTGCTTTTATTTTGGAAAACAAAAAAATTTTTTGAAATTCGTTTATGAGTTTTTTATTTATTTTTTTCTCTTTTGGCTTATCTCTCTAACAATTCTAATTAATTTTTACTAAATTCATGGACTTATTAACTCATGTCATATCTTCGACACCACTACTATTTCCATTCTTATTTAAAACGAGCAACAAAAATCTATATATCTTGCTTTTATTCCCTATTTTTAGCATTTTGCCAGATATAGATTATTTAATAGGTATAGAACATAGAGCACTTACTCATTCGCTATTGTTTTTAGTAATTATTATCTTTACTTCTTTTAGTTTTTGGAAAATTTCGAAAAAGATAGAAATTATAGCTTTACCAATACTATATGCTTTGCATATAATGTTAGATGTTTTTTCTGGAGGCGTAAAGCTTTTTTATCCTTTTTCTACTACAACAATTAGTTTTGAAAGAGAAATAACATATTATTTTTTCTTTACAACAACTAAGATAGATTTATTGATAGTTTTTTATGCTTCTTATGTATTTCTATGGATAATTGTATTTTCGAGAATTTTAAAGTAGAGGATTGCCAACAATAATTTTATACTCATCTTTATCATCTAATTCTTCTAATATTCTTTCTTTTATCATTTTTTTAGGATCCATTAAGAATTTTATTCTATTTTTCAAATCTTCAAAACTTTCAAAGGGCTTGATCTTTCTTTCTTTTAAAATTTCTTCTAAATGTTTTTTTCCTATTCCTCTAAATAGTTCTAATGCATGCAATTTAGGAGTTATAGGACCTGCAATATTAAAAATTTTTACTAATCTTTTTTCATTCTGATCTATAAGCATATCTAAAACTTCTTCTAATGTAGATTTAGCAATTGAAGATAATTCACTATATTTAATCCTTTTAACTATTCTTTGAACTTTATCTCTTAATCCGCTACCAATATAAACTCTTTCTTTTATCTCAACCTTAGTATTTGGTTTTAAAGTTACTTCTAGCAAATTGAAATATTTCTCTCCAATACCATGTGCAGTAGGTACTTTAAATGGACTTTCTGGTTTTCCGGTTGGAAAATAATCTATTATTATTATGTATTCGTCTTTCATAGGTTTAGAAAGTTTATAAATTATTTATTATTTCTACTATCTTCTTTTGTTTATCCTCGCTTATTAGTTTTATGTTTTTTCCGAAAAGTATGTTTAGATCTTCTATACTTTGCGGCAAGTAATCTAAAATAAGGTTTATTTCAAAAGAGTTTAATCCAAGTTCTTTTAGTTGCTTTCTAGCTTCTTCTATTTTTTCTACGCTAATTTCTTTCTTCATCGACATTTTAATGTTCTCAGATATAGAGTTCAAAAGAGGATTATTTACATCTTCCTTAATAATTTCTAAAACTTCGTATTTAGTTAGGTACTTTTCGTTTAAAATTTCCATTTTAATTATATTTTCCTTAGATGTTGAGGTGCAACAATTAGAGTTTTCTCTCTAAAAACATCTTTAACCTTAACTAAGTAACATCTACCTCTTTTACCTATTATTTCACCAACTTTTCCTTGAAATCTATGATGTGGCATACCTTCTTGGCTAGCTGGATAAATGTCTATTATAACCCTATCACCCTCTTTAAATTCCTTGAAAAAAATAGAAATACCCTTTCTATGATATCCTAATTTTAATTTTTGTCTAGATTTACTACCCTTAACCATATATAATTTTTGTTTAGCAAAATTTAAATTTTTATTTATGAACGATATTAATAAACTAAAAGCAAAAATAGAAGCACTACTTTTTGCCGCTTCTAGGCCTCTATCTATAAAATCAATTTGCAATATTCTAAAAGAGAGTGAAGAAAATGTAAAAAACGCATTAAAAAAATTAATAGAAGAATATTCTAATCCAGAAAGAGCCATGGAAATAATAGAAACTCCAGAAGGTTATGAAATGATAATAAAAGCGGAATATAGGAATTATGCATCACAAGTTGCTAGTTTTAGCGATTTAAGTAAAGGAGCGTTAAAAACTTTAGCATTAATAATACTTCAACATCCAATAAAACAAAGTGATATAGTAAAAATTCAAGGAAATAGAGCATATGATTATATAAAAATGTTAGAGAAAAAAGGATTAATAGTATCAAAAAAGGTTGGAAATACAAAAGTTTTATTACCTAGCGAGAATTTAGAAAAATATTTTGGTATGAAGATTGAAAATATAAAAGAAGAATTAAAGAAATATATTCAATAATGAAAACTCTAATGTCATTAGATCCAACAAAAAGTTTAGAGAGACAAATAGAATTAGCAAAAAGTATTGGATTTGATGGTGTAGAAATAATTTTAGAAGATGATGCTCAAAAGGAAATATTAAATGAAAAGCAAAGAGAAAAACTGAAAAGTTTAATTAGAGAGAAGAAAATGATCGTTGTTTTCCATCTTCCTAATTGGTTAGACATTTTAGACGAAAAAGATAAAAAAGAAATAATATATTTTTCAGAAATTATTAAAAAAGAATTTAATTCTTTTTGTGATGTGCATATACATGCAAAAAAGTCAGAAGAAGTTAAAAATTTTATATATGTTTCAAAAGAATTTGAAAATTCTAATATTTCTTTTGAAAATATGTTCCAAGATATTGAAACTCTTACAGAAATATTAGATAACACTAAAATTAAAATAACTATAGATATTTCTCACTTACTTGCTGTTAATAATTTACAGAAATCTTTTAACTTTTTACAAAAATATAAAAATAGAATTTTTCATCTTCATTTTTCAGATGGTATGAAAAATTCACATTCACACTTTGCATTAGGTAATGGAACTTTTCCTATACCAAAAATTATAAGATTTCTTAAAGAAAATTTTGAAGATAAAACAATAACTTTCGAAATTTATGATACAAATATTCCTGAAATTGATTATGAAATCTCTCTAAATTTATTTAAATATTATTATGAGGGAAAGTAAATCAAAAATTAAAGAAATCTTAAATGATTTTTTCGACGACTATTTTGAAAGCTTTTTTTCTATTTCTTTTGATTTTATAGCAAAGAAATCGAAGAAATTCTACTTTATAAAAGTTTTAGAAAATTTAAATTCTGTAACTCCAGAAATTACTGAAGACTTAAAAAATTTGGAAAGTTTTTGTTCCTCAGATTCCATAATAATCTCTAATAGAACCTCAAGAAAATTTCTAAGTAATTATGTTTATTTCAGAAAAGGTGTAAAGGTCTTAAGATTGGAGTTATTAGAAAAATATGTAAACGATGAAAAGCTTCCTATGTATAGATATGGAAAAGTTGTTACAGAAATTGATTATGAGAAGCTAAAAAGAGAGAGAGAAAGAAGAGGATTGTCTCTAAATAAATTATCTAAGCTCTTAAACATTAGTAAAAAACATTTATACGAAATTGAAAATAATATCAAAAAACCTTCGCTTGAGCTTGCAAAAAAGATCGAAAAACTTCTAGATATAAAGATAATTAAAAATCCTAAAAAAATTATTGAAAAGAAAAGAGTCTATAATTTTTACAAAATTAGTTCTATAAAAGGTATTGTGGAAGAAAACGAAAGATATTTAATACCTAAGGACGACGAAAATGCTTATATGGAAAGTAAAGAGATTTGCGAATTTTTAAATATAAAACTCAAATTATATTGATTACTTCAACATTTTCATTTTCTTTCAACTTTTTTATTATAAATCTTCTATGACATTTCCAATAAAACCTTTCAGCACACATTATACAAACAACATCTTTATTTATTAACTCCAAAAGTTTTTTAAATCCCTTTTTAAATTCCTCTGTATTCATATAATTTTCGTATCCTCCTTCTCTAAAACCACCTAATTCTTCTATATGAACATATTTTATATCATGTTTTCCCAAAACGTTTTTTAGATTTTCTTTGTTAAACCAAGGAAATTTTTTGCTAGTTGGAAACCTTCTCACATCAACTAAAATTTTTATGTTATGTTTTTTAAGAAGATTTAAAAAATCATTTATCTCTCTATTACTATGACCAATGGTAAATACAAGCTTTTTCATATAATTTTTATTTTTCTTAAAAAAGTTTTTGCAAAACTTTTTGTAATTCTAATTGTATTTAAAACGGTAAACCTTTTTCTAACATATTTTGAAAGCAAAAAACATTTCAATATTTCTTTTTTATCTATTTTTATTTCTTTGTAATTTTTTGGTATTTTGTATTCCTCAAAAAATTCCCTTAAATTTAAATCATCATACCCCATTTGCAAATTTCTCATTATTATACTTCCTAAACCAACTTGAAAGCCATGAAAAGATTTTTGTTTTGAAAATAAATCTATCGAATGAGAAAAGTTATGCTCACTACCACTTATTGGGCGAGAGCTTTTTGCATAATAAGCTGCTAAACCGCTAAACTTAAAAGAATTTATTAGCTTCCTTATATCGTGTTTTATCAATATTTTTTTGGAATTTTTGTAAGAAATTTTTGCACATTCTTCAGAAAATTTAAAAGCTTTTTTATTTATTTCTTCTCCGATTTTTTCATTAGCGATTTTCCAATCTTCTAGTGCAACAAATTTTGCTATAGCATCGCAAAAACCTGCTTTTAAAGTTTCTTCGGGAGCTTTTCTTATTAAGTTTAAGCTTATGAAAACTTTTTTAGGTAATTTATAAAATATTGATTTTACTGATTTCTTAAATTTTAAAGAAATTGTTGGAGATATGAAAACATCCGAAGATAATGAAATAGGAATAGTTATGAAATCTTTTTTATACTCATATGCAAGAAATTTTACCTTATCTATTAATTTACCAGATCCAAAGGCTATAAGAATTTTTGTTTCAAATAAATCTTTAGATTCTAAATTTTCTATGCTTGTTTTATTATAGCATTTTAAAAAATTCAAATACTTTTCTGAAGTTTTATCATATATTACTAAGGAATTTTTGAACTTCAGTAAGTTTATTTTATCTTTCTTGATAACGATTTTAGCATAAATAAATGTTTTTCTTATAATTTTATGGAAATATCTTACGAAGAATTCAAAAAAGTAGAAATGAGAGTAGGAAGAATAATAGATGTACAGGAAATACCTGGGTCAAAAAATCTTTATAAACTAATAGTTGATTTCGGTAACGAAAAAAGACAAGCAATCTCAGGGATAAAAAACTTTTATAAAAAAGAAGATTTGATTGGCAAGCAATTTGTTTTTGTAACTAATTTAGAAAGGAAAAAGTTTTTTGGAGAGGAAAGTCAATGCATGATACTAGCAGCACAAGATGAAAATGGAAATATTGCTTTAATTAAGCCTGAAAAAGAAATAAAGGAAGGTAGTAGAATACTATGAAAGTTTATGTTTTAGAAAAGAAAAATTTGAAAAAAGTTGAAGAGATTTTGACAAAGAATGAAAAAACTTCTATGCTTTCCATTTATTTTAGAGATTTTAAGACTCTCGGCTTAGAAGAAGATAAAGTGGCTTTAATTTTAGATGGTTTGGAAGAATATATTAAAATAGCAGATGATTTAATAAAAGATTTTGTAGAAGTTCCAGATGAAAGTTTGAAAAATGAAATATTGAAAAGGTTTGAAGAAGAAGAGAAAAAAGCAAGAGAAGGTTTTGGATTTTTATTTTCTTAAATTTTTTATTAATTTTTTATATGCCCCGGTAGCTCAGCATGGACAGAGCGGCGGCCTTCTAAGCCGTAGGTCGCGGGTTCAAATCCCGCCCGGGGCAATAAGATAATACAGCTATTCTTTATACTTTAATTTGTCTTAAATTTATGTGAAAATCTTTTTCAAACTTAGGAAATCTTATTACCATTTTTGAGCAGAGAAGTCAATTTTTTTAAAGTGATTTCAGAAATTTTAAATAGCAGTAAATGAATAAATAGATAACTGCTATATATTAGTACGATTATGAAAAGATTAAGCCAAACTACTTCTGAAACTTGTCTTCCAATTAGTTTAATATATATACTTTTGAAAATGAAGAAAAATGTAAAGAGAAGTGAGGAACTAAATATTTTAATTAAGGGAATAAAATTTACAAAATTAGATTATAGCATAGGGCAATTAGTTTATGTTGCGAAAAAATATAAAGTTAGAATAAGATTTTATGTAGAATTTAAAAAATTCTTCGAAAAGTTAAATAAATTCAAACTTCCAAAAAACTTAGAGCTTTTAAATAAAAAAATTGATCTAAATCTATTAAAAGAGTTAATAAAAGAAGGACCTTTAATAGTTTATGTTGATGATTTTTATATAAGGCGAGTTATCCATTATCCTCATTTCGTAGTTTTATTAAATATAAATGAAAGTGTAAAATTTTTTGATCCATGGGATGGTAAGATAAAGAAAATTGATAAAAAGCGTTTTATTAATGGAATACAATATTTAAGAAATAAATTAAAGTTTTCTCCAAAAGTTATTCAAATTTTTCCTAGTTAACATTAATTTAATCTTAAATCTTAGTATTATATTAAGAAGTATTACAATAACTAATATTAAAATTTTTAATTGTTTTATTAATTTTTATATGCATTGACAATTCAGCATAGATAAATCGTGCTTTTAAGTCGCAAGTTGAAGTTTGAATCTCGTTCTAGCATATTAAATTTACAAAATTTAAAAATTTGGATTACTTTAAAATAATGGGAGAAATGAAATTTATCTTGACTTTCATGATGATTGTTATAACGCTTGTTTCTATAATATCCTCGTCTAATAGTTTGGTTAATCCACTTTCAATTATGAGAGATAAAATCGTGGATATTTTTTCGGATATAACAACGAGTATTGTTTTATTTTTAATTCTTCTAATAATAATACCATACGTAATTATCAAGCATCTATCTACTAGAAATTTAAGATAAAACTATAACTTCGAAAGAGTTTGAATATAGCTTATTAAATTCGAAACTTAATTGACTATTTACTCTAATTCTTCTATTTGAAAAAATTTAGAATTTTCTTGTTTTGACAACTTTTGAAAAATAACTTATTCTAATTCTTTATTTATGGAAAAAGAAAATTTTATTAAAGAATCTATTAAAAGTTTATATTCTTTGATTTCGACATCTTGCTTTCAAATTTTTACATCTACTTCTATTCCTAAAAAATTCTTAAATTACATAAGAATAGAGAAAACTCAATACAAAATTTCTTTTGAATGGTGTTACAAAAACGAATGTATAATGAGAATTTATGTGATTAACGATTCAGAACCAATCTTAAGAATATCACTACTCTGGCCAAAAGATTATGCTTTACCAAAAACTTATTCGATGTTTGCGGAATCTCCAGATTTCTATTATGTTGATAAAAGCATTAGAATAGAAAAATATAATTTCAACGAAATCTGCAAAAAAATTAAAGAGGAGTTAGAAAAATTAATTTTATGATAATTTCATGTGGAGCTATAGTTTTTTACAAAGAAAACGAAAAAATAGAATTTTTGCTACTAAAATATCCAAATTATTGGGGATTTCCTAAGGGCGAAATGGAACCAAATGAAAGCGAAATAGAGACAGCAAGAAGAGAAATAAAAGAAGAGACAAACCTAGATGTGGAATTCATTCCGGGATTTAGAAAAGAATATGAATATTTCTTTTGGCTAAAAGGTAAATTAGTAAAGAAGAAAGCTGTTTTCTTTTTAGCTAAAGCAAAAAGCAAAGATGTAAAAATTTCTTGGGAACATGAAGATTACAAATGGCTAACATTTGAAGAAGCTCTAAAAACATTAACATTTGAAGAAGATAAAGAAAATTTAAAAGCTGCTTACGAATTCATAAAAAGTTTAAACATTTAAATCATCAAAACTTATAACCTAATTTCTCTAATATTTTTTTCATTTTTAAGCTATCCTGCTCTAAGATTGGACTTTCTGAAATTATTGTTATGTTTTCTATTTTTCTTTCGATCAAAACTTCTGCTAATTCCTTAAAGCTAGGATGAGAATTTATTGGTTCGTGCTCATCAATGAATTTCTTTGTTTTTAGATTAAATTTCATATTAGAAAAATGAGTATGATAATAATCGAACTTCGCTAAATCAAAAATCTCATCATAATCTATTTTTCCATCGTTATAAGCAAAAATATGTGCAAAATCTATGCATATTCCAAAATTTTTGCTCTTTATTCTATCTTTAAATTCTAATAATGTTTGAAAATCTGCAAATTGAGATGTTTTTGCCATAGTTTCATAGAGCAAAACAGAATTTTTTATTTTTTTCTTTTTCATTTCATCTAAGATTTCTCCAGTTATTTCAATCATCTTTTCGAATGCTTCTTGTTTACTTAATTTTCCATAATATGCTGCATGAACTACTACAAATTCTGCTTGCATTATTTCTGCCAGTTCTAAACTTCTAAGAATAAAAAATTTACTCTTTTTAACTACTTCTTTCTTTTCGCTTAAAAGGTTAATATAATAAGGTGCATGAATGCTAAGCTTTACATCTAATTCTTTTGCTATTTTTCCAACTTCCTCAGCTTGTTTTTCATTTAAATAAATGTTTCTAACAAACTCTATTTCCATAGCATTCAATCCTAAATTTTTAACTTCCTTAATTCCTTCTATTGTATTTTTTCTTTCTTTTGGTAAAGTAGTTGGTAAACCAGCAGGCCCTAATCTAATCATAAATTAACTATTTGTAGATTTCCTTCATATTGTTTAAGAACATTATTATAAACTTTATAATCGCATAATCAAATTCATCCATATTCTTTGCTGCTATTTCTACAAAATTAACTCTATGAACTTTTATGTATGTATCATTAGAAATTAGGTAAGATTTTAAAAACACATAATATGAATTACTCGATATGTTAATTTCATTAATGTCTCTTTTAATCTTTATTACATTTGTTTGCATTTTATCATAAATATAACCTTGTTTCGATATTTCATAGTTTAAAACATTTACAACTTTAGAAGCTAGCTCAAAAGCACCTATTGCTGTTACTTCATTATCGTCTTTTTCAAATATTACTATTGTAAAGTTTTTAAACATACCTAGAGCTAAAGCATAAGTCGAAATGTTTAACATAGATTCGTTGGGTAAAACTTTTATAGTTTTTGATAATTCTATTGGTTTTCTAAACTCAATATTATAACCTTTATAATTGTAATAGTATTTATAAATTTCTTGCTCTTTGAATTTAACTATCGAAAAATAAATAGTTAAAGTTGTTATTAAAGCAGCTAAAATAAATGCAATTAAAAAAACGTTTAATCTTATTTTTATTTCTCTTACCATATAAATAACTATTACTCAAACTTTATAAATTATTATTACAAAGATTCTTTGCTATACTTCTCTATTACTATTTTGTCAAATGGTTTTTCTTGAAATGTTTTTATTTTTTGTTGAAGTTCAAGGTGTAAAATAGAAAAAAAAGTTGAATAAAATTCTCTAAAATTTCTACTTTGCAAAATTTCGTCAAAGAATATTTTTTCTTTAGATTTAAGAAGATTTTCAACTCTTTCATAAACTTGCTGAATAATTTTTTCTATATCCATTTCTTCGAAATAATCTTTGAATCTTTCTTCGATTTGTTTTCTTAGCTTTTTTCTGTACTCCTTTTTTTCTTTTAAAGCTAGAACTTTTCTTAGAGAATCTATTAATTCTTCTAAGGTTATTTGAGATATTGGCAATCTTTTTGTTGGTAATGAAAGTTCTAAATTGCTTATATCTATCTTAGGAAGTTCTAATATTTCTCTTATTTCTTCTTGAATTTCTTGCTCTTGCGGAAATAGCAAATCAACTTTTAGTTTTAATAAAAATATTGCAATATATAAAACTTTTGCAGGAATTCTAAAATCTAATTCTCTAGCTCTGTTAACATATTCTAAGAACTTATCGCAAAGCTTAACTAAATCTATATCGTATGGATTTAAATTTTCGAACTCGACAATATAATAAATTAGTTTTTCCCAATTTCCACTTTCAATTATTTCAAATATGTTAACTACTTGCATATTCAGCAATTTTTAAACTTAAAACCTTAGATTCTCCGTTCTCCATAGTTACTCCATATAAAGTGTCTGCATATTTTACTGTAATATCGTTATGAGTGATTACTATTAATTGTGTTTGTTTCGAAATCTCTTTTAATAAATTTGCAATTTTCTCAGAATTCACTTTATCTAAAGCAGCATCAATTTCGTCCATTGCATAAAAAGCAACTGGTTTTATCATTTGAAGAGAAAGAAGAAATAGCAAAGCAACTAATGTTTTTTCTCCACCAGATAAACTATCTAAATCTACATATCCTTTGCCAGGAAATCTAACTTTTATTAACAATCCGCTATCTAAATTATTATAATCTTCTAACTCTAGTTTAGCCTCTCCACCAACAACTCTATTAAATAATTCGTTAAACTTTTCACTAACTAAATTCAATGTATTGAAAAATACTTCTCTTCTTTTTCTCTCTATTTCATTAATCATCTGAATTACTTTCTCTTTTTCCTCTTTTACTTTATCAAACTTTTGTTTCAAATTCTCAAATTCCTCCTTTATTTTTTCAAACTCTTCAATAGCTTTGAAATTAATGGTTCCAAGAGATTTTATTTCGTATTGTAGTTTATCTAAAAGAACTGTTAATTTTTCAATGCTTTCATTTAAAATATCTTCAATTTCTCTATACTCTTCTAGTTCAACTAAATATCTCTCTTTTTCTGCTTCTAATTTTGCAATTTTTATTTTATTGTTTGAAATTTTGTTTTGCAAGTTAATTTTTTCATCGAAAACTTTTCTTCTTTCTTTTCTTAAATTTTCTAATTCTTTTTCATCTATTTCTGGAACTAACTGTATCTCTACAGGCTTAATCTTTTTTAATTCTCTCTCTAAATTTTCTATTTCTTCTTCGAGTATTTTATTCTCTTCTTCGAGTTTCTTTATTTGTTCTCTATACTTTTCAATTTCTTTAGTTTTTGAAGTATCTGTAATAACTTTTCTAACAAAATATCCTCCTGTAATTGCTCCACTTCTTTCTATCAAATCTCCATCTAATGTTACCATTCTAACTTTTCCAATTCCAACTGCTTTTGCAACATCCAAGTTTTCGATTATTAAAGTATTACCAAAAACGAACTCAAAGGCAGGTTCAAATTTTTTATCATATTCTATTAAATCGCTTGCTATTCCTATTACTCCATCGATTTCCAAAAATTTTTCATCTAATCTTTTATAATTTAATTTGTCTAGCGGCAAAAATGTTGCTCTTCCGATTTTTTCTCTTTTTAAATATTCTATGCATGTTTTTGCAATTTCAAAATTTTCAACAACAATGTCATACAAATGATTTGCTGCAGCAACCTCTATAGCTATTTGATATTTTGGATCTACTTTCATCAAATCTGCAATAGTACCATACACACCATTAATTCCTAAATTTAAAACTTCTTTTACAGCAAGAGGCAATTCTCTTTCGCTTTTAAAGCTTTCTAAGCTATTTATAATGTTTATTAATCTTTCGATTTCTTTTTTATTATATTCATACTTAGCTTTTTTAATCTCTAACTCAACTTTTAAGTTACTTTCTTTATCTTTATTTGCTAATGCTTTTAAACCTCTAAGTATTTTTTCTATCTCTTTTTCTTTTTTATCTATTTGTTCATCAAGAGCTACAATTTTTTCAGATAATTCTTTTACTTTTTGCTCTATTTCTTCGTTAATTTTTTTGAATTCTTCGATTTGCTTATCGATTTCTTCTATTTTTTTAATAAGCAACGATTTTTTAACTACTTTAATCTCTCTTTCTAACTCTTTGTATTTTAATGCTAAGTTTCTTTGCTCTTCTAACTCTTTGTATCTCTTATATTTTTCAGAAATTATGAGTTCTAACTCTTTTAATCTTTGTTCTATTCTTTCTAAATCTTGCATAGCTCTCTCTTTTTTCTGATTGTATTCATAAATTCCAGAAAGCTGATCTATTATTTCTCTTCTTTCTTCTTCACTCATTTCAATTATTCTTGTAACATCTCCTTGCAGAATGATGTTAAAACCATCTGGCCTCAAATTTGCAAAGCTTAGGATTTCTAAAACTCTTTCTCTTGTTTCGGTTTTATCATTTACTTTATATAATGTATGTCCTTTTCTATTTACTTTTCTAGTTATTATTACTTCATCGCTATCTATTGGAAAAATTCTATCAGTATTATCAAAAACTATGCTCACACTAGCTATTTCGGCGGGTTTTTTATATTCGTTACCTCTAAAAATTAACTCGCTTAATTTTTCTGCTCGCATTTGTTTTGCAGAAATCTTACCTAGAACGAAACATATAGCATCTATTATGTTTGATTTTCCGCTTCCATTAGGACCTACAATAACATTTAATCCTTTAATGAATGGTATGATAGTTTTTCTGTTAAAGCTTTTGAAACCTTGCAAAATCAACTTCTTAATGTAAACCATAATTAATATACATCAAAGTTAAAAAATAAGGTGTACTATTGTTTTACGAACAAATTTCTTATTTTACAAAAAGCACATATTTCTGAATTAGTTACTTCGCCACATATTTTACACTCTCTATAATTTTCGCTAGCTTTTTGCTCTCTTTTCAATTTTTTATTCATCCTCACTATAGACTTTATAAGATTTAATCTAAAATCTTTCATTATTCTATCTGAAAAGTTTAATAGTTCAAATAATTTTGAATCTTGTGGTTTAGTTAAATAGCAGCAGAAATTTGGAGAATATGGACAGCTAATTGAAGTTATTGGTAAATTTTTATATTCACAATACATTTTATTTTCTTCAGGAAAAGTAAATATTAAAGGTCTTATTTTTGTTAATAATTTTGGATGATCGCTCTTTAGCTTAGGTAATATTTTTAGATTCCATTCGTAATTATTATTTAATATGTTTTTGAAATAGTTTATTAGAAAATCCATAGCGTGATGACCAGTTGCTAATTTTGTAGCACCTAATTCTCTGGGAACTTTATTCATTAAGTATCTTTTAATTAATCCGCAGACTGAACAAATCGGTCTTTTTAAAACTCTAGATGCTTTAATGATATCTATTCCGAATTCTTCTTTAACATTAGTTACAAAAAATTTTACTCCAATTTCTTCTGCTATTTTTTCGACATCCTTTTGTAATTTATCTGAATATCCAAATCCTAAGTTTATATGATATGCATAAACTTCTGCATTAACATTGTTTTCCTCTATGTACTCCTTTAATAAAGCTAATGCTGCAGTACTATCTTTTCCGCCACTAACAGCTACAAAAATTTTATCTCCACTTTCTACTAATTTAAATTTTTTGATTGTAGAAAATACTTTATTTTTGTAGCTAATAATTTCTTTTTCATCGATTTCTTTTCTAAAACCTTCAATTACTATCATAAAAATTTATAGTATATCGTTATATTAGTTATGTCTGTGAATTTTCTAATAATCGGGCTTGCATTTTTAGCAATTCTAATTTCTAATATTTTATCTATAAAATTCAGAATTCCTGTATTCATTTTTTTGATCTTCTTTGGAACTATTTTGGGTCCACACGTATTGGGAATTATAAAAGAAGAAAGCTCTATTGATATATTTGCCGATATTGGTGCCGCACTTCTATTTTTTGTAATAGGTTTAAAATTTAATTTGGATTCGCTAAGATCATTAGGAAAAGAGCCAATTATAATTTTTCTTTTGGAATTTTTCATTTCATTTTTTGGGATTTTTTCTATTTTAAACATTATTGGATTAGAATATTATCAATCTCTTTTTCTTTCTTTAGTTTTTTCAAATAGCACTTTAGCAATAATATCTCAATTAATAAATATAAGAAATAGGAGTAATGAATTTCTATTTAAAAACCTTACAGCAGTATCTCTTTTAGAGGATTTATCGCTTGTAATTCTTCTGCTAATTACAATAACTCTCGTTAAATTTGGAAATGTTAGTTTCGAATATTTAACATTTGAAATAATAAAGAGGATTTCTATCTTACTATTATCACTTTATATAATTCAATATTTTTTGCAAAAAATAATTCCAAAAATAGAAAATTATGGTGAAGATTCTATATTAACACTTTCCCTAGGAATTGCTGGAATACTAATTTCTATTCTGACATTATACGGAATACCATTATCCATAGCTGCTTTTTTGGCTGGAAGTATATTCTCTTCAACATATTCTAAAAAACAAATTGGCTCTACAATAGAAAAATTGTCTAACTTATTCATTTCAATTTTCTTCATTTCTATAGGCTTAAACATTAATCCAAACGAATTATTTTCATTAAATTCTACACTAATTTTAACAACTATTCTTTTTTCAATTTTCTTCTTTAAGTTTTTTGGAAATCTAATAGCGAACTATTTAGTTTATTCTGATTTTCAGTTAGCTGTAAGATCTGCAATATATATGATAGTTATAGGAGAGTCTTCGATATATCTAACCTATTATGGTATGAAATTAGGAATTGTTAATGAGAATTTCTTAGGAATTGTTGGAATGATCGTTTTGTCGAGCATTTTATTATCTTTCGCGCTTTCAAAAAGAGATAGAAAAATTATTGAATTTCTAGAAGATATTGGAACTAAAAAAGGTCTCCAAAAAATTAGAAAAGGTTTATTAGATTTAATTTCTGGAATAAAAAAGTATAAAGATGCGAAAGAAATTTACATAAATTTAGGAATAGAAATTTTCTTTTCGATAATATTGATTTTACTAATATCAATAACAATAAATTATTTTGAAAATGATGTGATAATTTCTACTTTTACATTGCTATTTCTTCTCTCTATTTTTCTTACTTTAGTTTGGCATATTATAATGAAATTCGTAAGTTTGATAAAATATTTGGATATAAAGTATTTTGGAAAAAATGAGTGGAAGCTTGCTGTTTTGTACTTTTTAACTTTAATTTTTCTATGCATTTTCTCGCTTACATTTCCAAGAAATCAATTCGGAAAGATTATAGACATTGTAATTATCCTAATGTTAATATTTGGAATATACAATATTTTCAAAATTAATAACGAAAAAAGAATTTATAAATATAGAAGGAAATCGTAACACTTGCGGGGGTCGCCTAGCCTGGACAAGGGCGCCGGGTTTAGGCCCCGGTGGCTTAGTGCCGTCGTGGGTTCAAATCCCACCCCCCGCAAGCAAAAATTTTAGTTTAAATGATGTTTTTTATCGTATTATAGTAGTTAATATATCGAAAGTTATATAAAGCTTATTCATATAGATTATAGAGTAATTATGAGTTTCGAAGTATATGATGAATTCCCTGATATACTTCAAGAAGAAAACAAAAAAGAATTAGAAAAGATACTATATGAACTTAATAGGGAATTAATAGACGCCCTACAGTATAATGATACAAAGAAAGCACTCGAAGCTATAAAAAGAGGTGCTGATGTTAATGTAAGAGGTAGATATGATTGGCCTGCAATAAGCCATGCTGTTTACGCGAGAAATTATCCTGTTTTAGAAGCTCTATTACATAGAGGTGCTGATCCGAATATAAGAAATCCAGACGGTTCCACTCCTCTTCACATTGCAGCAATGCTGAATGATCCTTATGCTGCATTATTATTAATTTGTTACGGCGCTAATCCTAACATAAAAGATCAATATGGAAAAGCCCCAATAGATTATGTAACATCTGATAAATTAAAAGAAATATTAGAAAATGTAAGAAAATATGGTAGAGATATGTATTGCAATAATGAATATTAATTAAATCGAAAAACTAAAAATCTATAAGTTATGAATAAAGATGAAATATTAGAAATAATAGAGTATCAATTCGGAAAAGAAGTTAGAAAAGAGTTAGAAGGATTAAATTTTGAGATTAAAAAATTCAAATCTAGAAAGATTGACATTCTAATTAATAATTTTGCTATTCTTCACTTAAATCCTAAGTTTTTCCTTTTTACTATCGATAAACAATTTTCAAAAATCTTAAGAAAATGTAAGAAGTTTTATATAAAGATAGATGGCAGATTCTTAGAAGATATTAAAAAAACAAAGAACATCATAAAACAAAATATTATAGATTATAGCAAGGATTTTAGAGCAAACGATGATATAATTATTCTGGATGAAAACGAAAACTTAATTGGAATTGCAAAAGCAAAGCTAAACTCTTATGAAATATCTAATGCAACTTATGGAATTGTTGCAAAAGTTAAGAAATTCATTTAATTTGATTGCTCTCTAAAAATTCAATTTTATCTATGTTTCCATCACCATCCAAATCTTTTCCCTCGACTATGCAATAAAAATATGAATCAAACGAAATTAAAGGCAGTGCTTTTATAGCTATTTCTGTTCCTAATCTTCTTTTACCTGCTATCCATATTATTTCGTTCTCTTGATTAAATGGATTTTTAGAATAATAAATTAATCCGATGTTTTCTTCAGAGTATTTTTTATTCGTAAATTCAGAATAAATATCCCAATTAAATTCTTGTAAAAATCTGACTTTGAATATAGTATTTAATTTGTATGCAATCGTATTCGTTACTGGTCCACCAACTACTATCAAATTTCTATCTAATAAATTATAACTCATTATTTCTGTATCGAATTTTACAGATGCTTGTGTAAAAATTAGTTGACCTAAATAAAAAGCAAGATGATTATCCCTTGCTCTTGCTGAAAATGTTCCATGAGGATCGGGTGAGCCCAAAACAACATAAAAATTTTTTCTTTGGAATGATTTTAGAAAAGGAGGAATAGAGGGATTTATAGTGAATTTTTCGTCGGGAATGTCTAATATTATTTGATAGTAAGATTTAAAGGCTTTATATTTTCTTCCATTTCTCACTATAAAGCCTTTTTTCTCAAGCTTTTTAATGTAATGAAGCAATAGTTGAGGATAAATTTTTAACCTTTTAGATAATTCTTTAAGTGAAAGGCTTTCTAAGCTTAAATTATAAAGTATCTTATATTCTATTTCACTTTCTTCAAAAAACTTACAGTTTTTACTATTATAAACTTTACCACCTTCTATCACTCTCATAAAAATATTCTTTTATTAAAATAAAATATAAATTTTATTTATTGCGATAATAAAATTTTTGTTTAAAAATCTATAAAAATATATTTTTACATATAATGGCATTATGTGCGGAATAATAGGAGTAATTAGTAAGGATAAGTATTCTGTAAAAAAGGCTTTAGAAATGCTAAAAAGATTAGAATATAGAGGATATGATTCTGTTGGCTATGTAACATCTAATGGAAAAATAATTAAAAGTGTGGGAAAAGTTGATAATTTACTTTCTAAATGCGATTCAGAAGAAGCAAATATTATAATTGCCCATACTCGTTGGGCAACTCACGGCAAAGTTAATGAAATTAATGCACATCCACATTTCGATTGCGAAAAAAACATCTTCATAGTTCATAATGGTACAATAGAAAATTTTGAAGAATTAAAAAAAGAATTAGAAAGCTTAGGTCATAAATTTGTTTCAGAAACAGATAGCGAAATCTTTGCACATTTTTTCGAACAAAGATTAAAAGAAAACAGAAGTATCAAAGAAATTGCAAAGGAAATTTTTGAAAGATTTAAAGGAACTTATGCTGTTTTGATATACATCAAAAATCTCAATAAAGTTATTGCAATAAAAAATGGAAGTCCTTTGTTAATTGGCATTAGCGAAAACAAAATATTTTTTGCATCCGACGCATATGCATTTTCAGAAGAAACGAACAAAGTTATTGTGCTCGATGATTATAATTTTGTAGAAGTTGATTTAGCATGAAACAAAAATTTCTTATAAAACAGTTTAAATCGAAAGCAATTAAAATTACTATTAGAAATGGAAATGAAGAAATTGCTAGATGTTATATCTATTTAATCTCTAACGATTTGCATGACAAACCTTATGCTTTACTTGAAGATGTTTTTGTTAAAGAAGAATATAGAAATATAGGTATAGGAAGTAAATTAGTTAAAAAAGCTATAGATGTTGCAAAAAAATTAAATTGTTATAAAATTTTAGCAACCAGCAGATTTGAAAGAGAATATGTTCATAAGTTTTATGAAAAGTTGGGATTTAAAAAATGGGGCTTCGAATTTAGAATCGATTTAAAATGAAAATAAAAATTTTCGATAAAAGTGGTAATGAAGTATTGCCAAAAGAAAGAATATTTTATTTACCAGAATTTAAGTTAGAGAAGAATTTTGAACACTATATGTTAAAAGAAATTCATGAACAACCACAAACATCTAAAATTTTGATAGAAAGTTTAAAACACGAACAAAATTCTGTAATAGACAAAATAATTTCTTTGATTTATAATTCTAAGAAAATTGTTTTTATTGCAGCAGGTTCATCTTATCATGCAAGCTTAATAGCATCTCATTTATTTAGAAAACTTGGATTCGAGAGTTTTGCTATCATTGCATCGGAATATGAAGAGTTTAATTATGATAAAAATACTTTAGTTTTTGCAGTTAGTCAAAGCGGAGAAACTATGGATACTATAATAGCAGTAAAAAACCTTAAAGATAAAGTTAACAAAATAGTTTCTGTGATAAATATTCCTCATTCAACTTTACATAGATTAGCAGATTATTCTATTGAAATTAAAGCCGGTATTGAAAAATGTGTTGCTGCTACAAAAACATATACAAATCAAGTAATTACATTTTTCTATCTAGCAAAATTGTTGGGAATGAATTTAGATTTAGAAAAAATTCCAAAAGAAATTTCTGAAAGCATAAAGGAAAACGAAGATAAAATAAAAAATAATTTTGCTCCTATGTTAAAATCCTTAAATAACTTATTCATTATTGGAAGATCTGTAAACTATTATTCTTCTCTAGAAATTGCGTTAAAACTTAAAGAAATTTCGTACATTCATGCAGAAGCATTATATGGTGGCGAATTAAAACATGGAACATTAGCATTAATAGATGAAAATTCATGTGTGTTAGCATTAAATCCTTATTGGGATAAGCACATAAAAACAAACATAGAAGAAGTAAAAGCAAGAGGCGCAAAAGTTTTAGAAATTCCAAAAGATTTTTATGTCAATAGTGATTATCCTTATTTCTCTTTGTATTCAGTAATAATTGGTCAATTACTTACTTATTATATAGCTAAGGAAAAGAATTTACCAATTGATTATCCAAGAAACTTAGCAAAAAGCGTTACAGTAATATAAAAATAAAAATAAAGAAGAAAAAGAGATTAGTCTTCGCTTTCGGTTTCTTCTGATTTCTCTTTTTCTTCTTTCTTAGGTCTACCCGCAGCTATTATATCATCTATTCTTAATATCATTTCTGCAGCTTCTGTTGCACTTGCTATCATTTGCATCTTAACTTTTAATGGTTCTATTACTCCTTTTTCTAACATATCTCCAACATCTCCTTTATCAATATCAACTCCGTAAGTTACATTTCCTTTTTCATGTTCAGCCCTTAATTTCAATATTATATCTATCGTATCTAGACCTGCGTTTTCTGCAATTGCTTTTGGAATTACTTCGATTGCATCTGCAAAAGCTAATATTGCTAATTGTTCTCTTCCACTATATTTATGAGCTTCTTTTCTTACATTTATTGCAATTTCTATTTCTGGTGCACCACCACCAGCAACATAGTAACCATCTGCTAATGCAGATGTTACTGCACCTATTGCATCTTCAATGCTTCTATCTATTTCTTCAACTACATGTTCAGTTCCGCCTCTTGCTAATATTGTTACAGATTTTGGATTCTTACAACCTCTTACAAATACCATATTTTCTCCTCCAACTCTCTTTTCTTCAACAATTTCTGCATATCCTAAATCGTTTTCGCTTAAATCATCTAAGTTAGTTACAATTCTTGCTCCTGTTGCTTTTGCAAGTTTTTCCATGTCGCTTCTTTTAACTCTTCTAACTGCCATTATTCCTTTCTTTGCTAAGAAGTGTTGAGCTAAATCGTCGATTCCTTTCTGACAGAATACTACATTTGCACCAACTTTTGCAATCTTTTCAACCATTTCTTTTAACATTTTCTCTTCTTCAGCTAAGAATGCTTTTAATTCCTCTGGCTTTGTAATTCTAATCTCTGCATCTGTTTCGGTTTCTTTTACTTCTAATGCAGTATCTAACAATGCAATTTTTGCATTTTTAACTACTTTTGGCATTTGTGGATGAACAACCTCTTTATCTATCACAATTCCTTTTATTAATTCTGTATCTTCAATGCTTCCTCCAGCTTTCTTCTCTCTTTTTATATCTTCTCTATCTATTATAATTTTTCCGTTTTCTTCTCTTGCAACAGTTATTACAGCTTCAACAACTAATTCAGCAATTTTTTCCATTACTTTTGGGTTTTGAGCTAATGCAGATTTTCCGCTCATAGATGTCATTGCTATTTTCTTCAAAATTTCTCTGTCTTTTAATGTAACTTTTCTTGCAATTCTTTCTAAAGTTTTCTTTGCAATGTCTAAAGCAATTTTATATCCTCTTATTATTATTGTAGGGTGTATATCTTGATCTAATAGTTCTTCTGCTTTTCTCAATAATTCGCTTGCAAACACTACACTAGAAGTTGTTCCGTCACCAACTTCTTGGTTTAATGTTTTTGCAACTTCTACTAACATTTTTGCTGCTGGATGTTCAATTTCCATTTCTTCTAATATTGTTACTCCATCGTTTGTTATTGTTATGTCTCCTAAGCTATCTACTAACATTTTATCCATTCCTTTTGGTCCTAAGGTTGTTTTTATTGTTTCTCCTAAGGCTTTAGCAGCTGCTATGTTATTTCTTAAAGCATCTCTGCCTGTGGTTCTTATAGTTCCTTCTGGCAATATTAGTACTGGTTGTCCTCCTAGTTGTGCAAGTAAAGCTTTTGGTTGCTCGGCCATAATAAATAAAAATGAAAGGATATATAAAGTTAACTGTGCAACTAGGTAACTATCTCTCTATCTTTACTCCGCTCGGTGTAGCAATAATTAAATCTTCTTCAACACCAACAATATCCCCACCAATTGCTTCTACTGTTTTCTTAATTCTATCAACACTTCTCTTTAATTCGCTAACATCTTTCATTCTCAATTCTTTTATGCTTAGAACAACAATATAACCTTCTCTCAATAAATTTTGCACTTGATAAGTATCGTTAAAGTCTCTAAGTTTTAAAACATAAACTTTTTCTTTTCTCTCTTCTTCTGGAGTTACTATTTCGACTTCCTCTTCTTCAACTTCTTCTTTTTTTCTATCTTTTCTAGCGAGTTTTTCAACAATTTTCTTTATTACCATAATTTTATTTTCTATAAATTTATTTATTTCCTTCTAAAAGTTTTTTGAATTCTTTTAATTTCTCTTCCAGTTTTTGTTTATGTTTTTCTAAATTCTTTAATCTTAATTCTATCAATTCTTTTTCTTCATTAAGCTCGTTAATAATTTCTTGTTTTGATCTTTTTATCAAAACGTTACCAACTAATTTATACGCATCATTCTTATCAGTTTTGTTCAATTCTTCTAAAACTTCTTCAATCTCTTTGTTTCTTAGTTTTAATGTTTCAATTTCTAAAACTACATTTTGATATTGCTGCTGAGTTAACAATATTTCTTTTTGTTTTTCTTCACTTATCTCCATTATAATATATTGATTAACCTTCAAAATAAATTTATATAAAGCTTTGCGTTTAAAAAATAAATTATTACATTTGATTGTTAACAATATTAGTTACTACCAAAAAGTATTTATTACTTACTTTTTAATAACTAATTATGTTCAGAAGAACTTGTGAAAAAGTAAAAGACTGGAAAGAACTCTTAGACGAACAAACAAAGCAAACTCTAAAAGAAATACTACAAAAAACACAACTATACTTACCAGCAATATGTGCAGCAGATGATAGTAGCATAGCACAACTATGGGTAGCAGTAGCTTTAATAAAGAAAGAAATAGATGAAAAACTAAAGCTTTTAGAAGTTGCTGCAGAACCTTGGAGGGCAATAATTGAAATAGGTAACGCAGAAAAGAGAAAAGCAATAGAAAGAATTGTCTCAGATATTATACAACCAAAAGACAAAGAACAAAAAGAAATTGTAGACAAGCTTGTAGATTCCTTAATGAAATTCTAATCTTTTTCCTTTCTTTTTTATTTTTTTAATTTAGTAACTATATTTGCTCGATTGATTTAGTTAATATCTTATTTTTTAGTAAAACATTATTCTATTAAATTATGCCGGGGTCGCCTAGCTGGACCAGGGCGCCGGCCTGGAGAGCCGGTGGGCGATAAGCCCGCGTGGGTTCAAATCCCACCCCCGGCGAAATAGTAGTATTATCAAATAAGTTTGATAAGCGCTTTATAAGATATTTAAATCTAAATACTACCTTATAGTAATAAATTATGGAGATGTTTATAAAGAGGAAATTTAACAACAATTGGAACATTTCAAAAGAAGAAATAAAAGAGTCTCTTATGTAAAACATGAAACTTTTAAGAAAAATAAATATTAGAGATCTAGAATTCGAGATATATAGAACCGAACCAGAAGATTGGGAAAGAATAAGCGAAGAAATTATGAAAATAGAATATTCTGCATTTGAAGAAGGGGCAAGACAAAGTAGAGATGATATAGAATCTACATTTATAGATGAGAGAAGTGTTAATTTAGTTATCGTTGATAACAAACAAAGAATTATCGGTTATACGATGGGCTCACCTTTAGAAGATTACTGGTTTTCAATAAGATATTTAGAATTATGTCCTGAATTGAAAGGAAAAACCTATTATATTGAATCTACTGCACTTTCACCAGACCATCAAGGACGTGGTTTAGCATATATATTGAGAGAAACATTAATAATAGAACTTAAGAAAGAAGGTTATGAATTTGTATCAAGTCATGCAACTCATCCAGCAATTTTAAGAATATATGAAAAATTAGAAAAAAACGGATTTTTAAAAGATTGTAAAATAGTAGAAAAAATAGAAAATTGGATTGGAAATAGAACTGGTTACTTTGTTATATGTAAAATTAACTAAACAACTTGGGAAGCGATTTTTCCTATCGCACTAAATCTCTCTACTACTTCCTTAGCTACAGGTCCTCTAATTTCTGTTCCTCTTGGTTCGCCTTCTTCATTAACAATAACAGCTGCATTATCTTCAAACTTTACTCTTAAACCATCTGCTCTTCTAACTTCTTTTCTTTGTCTTATTATAACAGCCCAATATAATTGTTTTCTAGTTTCTGGTGTTCCATCAACTACACTAACTTTAACCATATCTGCTAATCCAGCTTTAGGATATCTTTTTCTTCTTCCCTTATATCCTCTAACAGCTATAATTTTCAAAATTCTAGCTCCAGTATTATCAGCACAAACCAGATAGCTTCCAACATTCAATCCTTTTGTAACTTTGGAAGTTATTCCCTTCATATTTTACTTATTACAACAAAATGTTTTGTTTTTGATAAAGGTCTTGTTTCTCCTATTAAAACTTTATCTCCTTCCTTAACTTCAATGCAATCTGGTAAATGTGCTTTAATTTTGCTTCTTTTTCTCATATATCTTTCATACTTTGGAACATATACAACATATTCTCTCATAACAGTAACCGTTTTGAAAGCTTTAGCAGAGACTACTATACCTTCTAATAATTTACCTCTAATTTTTATATGCCCATGCCATGGACATCTAACATCGTTGCAGAATTTACTAGGTGGATTAATTCCTTCAATTCCTATATTATTTACTTTTTGTTTTTGAGTCATATAAGATATTTTCTAAGTAAACCTTTATATTTTTTAAGTTTAAATCTTTAACATCTATAAATTTTACTTTTGCTCTCTTAGCAGCTAACTCATCGAATTTAGAATCTCCAACAAAAATAATATTTTTAGTTTTAAAGACTTTCATAATTTTGTATAAACCTTCTGGATTCGGTTTATGATTTTTAACATCTTCTTTCGAAACTATATAATCAAAAAAATTTCGAAGTTTAAATTCATTAAGTACTTTTTCAACTAAGTTTTTCGAAGAAGATGAAAATATAGCGATTTTAATTCCTTTTTGTTTCAACTTCTTAACAATATTAACCACTCTTTTCTTTATTTTAACTTTTTTCAAATTTTTAAAAAAGTAATAGTCTTTCAGTTTTCTTATTTCATCTATTTCTTCATTTTTTATGTTAGGAATTAATTCTTTAACTATAGTTTCAAGAGGTAAGCCAACAAATTTTTTGAACCTTTTATATAGGGAATTATAGTTTTTGTAGCCTAAAGTCTTAACCGCAAACTTAAATGCTTTAGCATGCAATTCTACGCTATCTATTAAAGTTCCATCTAAATCAAAAACAAAAACAATATCTTTCATTAAACTTTAAACTTTTTCCTTCTCCAATTAGTTTCAAAGTATGTCCAAATTCTTCTTGTCCTTACTCTTTTTAATCCAAACTTTCTTATACTAGCCCAGATTGGTGCATCTTTTATTTTTCCTAGTTTTCCTAGTTTTAATTTTTTTGTTATATGTCTTATTGCCATAAATATTTGAGAAAAAATTTAAATATTAAGTGATAGCTTTAAAAGAATAGGAAGAATAATAGTTGCATCACCAAAAATATTAATATGTTTTGCATTTTCTTTTATTTTGTTCCAACTTATTGCCTCTCTTGTTTTTGCACCACTTAAACTACCATCTTCTTCTATAGCTGTAGATATATAAATTGCATATTCTAAACCGTTTTTAAATTGAGCATGCCAAATAGCATGATGTTTAGAAATTCCACCACCTATTATTAGCGCGGCTAATTTTTTACTCTTCCAAATTATATCACTAATTAAACTCTCATCAATCGCTATATTAACAATAAAATCTCTGTGTTTTTGAGTAAAAAGCCAAATCTGATATCCAACAGCACCATCAAAAATTCCTGGAATAATTATAGGTATTTTATTTTTATTTGCCCAATAACATATAGAATTTTCATCTAATTTTTCGCCAATTTTCCAACATAACTCATAAGTTGAAATTTCTTTCTTTTCGCTATAAATTTCTTTTAGAAAATTTTGCATAAACTTCTCTATCGTTATTCCATAATTTTCAAAAGGTATTAAAATGTTTCCTAATCTATGATAACCTTCTTTTTTTAATTCTTTATCATCTAATTCAAAATAGCCTTGATAATATTTTCCAAATGTTTTAGCTATATCATGATCTAAAGTTGCGCAAGTAGTAATTACTAAATCAAACAATTTATTTTTTAATAAATCTCTAAATAATCCTCTTAAGCCTGTAGAAACTAAATTTCCAGTAAAGGTTAAAATTTTTGTAATGTCTTTGTTATTAAAAACTTCTTTAAGAATTTCTGCAGCTAAATAAATGTTTCTTGCTTGAAATCCCCCGATATTTTCAAATGTTTTGTTTAAATCTTTTAAATCTTCAAAGCTTAAATCTTTAACTTCTTTCATTATTCTCTTTTAAACTTAAATTTTAAATATCCAAAATTATTAAATGAAAAAAGAAGAATTAAGAAAATATTTTTCAGAAAACTGGAAAGAATTCTATGATTTAGAATTTTTTAAAGAAGTTGGTTTTAAAAGAAAACAATGCATAAAATGCGGAAAATTCTTTTGGACTTTAGATGAAAATAGAAATACATGCGGCGATTCAAGTTGCGATGGTTATAGTTTTATTGGTAAAAAAATTGAAGATATAGATTATGTTTCTGCTTGGAAAAGAATAGAAAAATTTTTTGTTAAAAATGGGCATGAAAGTGTTAAAAGATATCCTGTTGTAGCTAGATGGTTCCCAGATTTATATTTTGTTGTAGCTAGTGTAGTTGATTTTTACAGAAAGATTAATGGTAACATAGATTTTGAATTGCCTGCAAATAAAGTGATTGTTCCTCAATTTTGCTTGAGATTTAACGATTTAGAAAATGTTGGAATTACAGGTAGACATTATGTAAGTTTTGTTATGATTGGTCAGCATACTATTCCAGAGCAAAATGGATATTGGAAAGATGAAACTATTAGATTAGATTTTGAATTATTAACAAAAGAATTCAAAATTAAGCCAGAAGAAATTACTTTCATAGAAGATGTTTGGATAGGTTCGCAAGCATTTGGATATTCCTTAGAATATTTCGTTAGAGGTTTAGAGTTAGGAAATGCTGTTTTTACAGAATTTGAGTTTTATGGAAGTTCATTCAGAAAACTTAAAAAGAGGTTTGTTGATATGGGTGCTGGATTAGAAAGATTTCCTTGGCTATTATCTGGAAAGGCTACTAGTTATCAAATAACTTTCGAACCAGTAATAGATTATATACTAAAATCTATAGGAATGGATTTTGATGAAGACTTCATGAATAAATTTTATTCTGTTGCAGGATATTTCGATTTAACTGAGATCGAAAAAGATAAGTTTTTCGACGAAATGGGTAAAAGATTAGAATTAGATGTAAAGGAGATTGCAGAAAAGATAAATTTATATTCTTCTATTTTTAGAATTGCAGATTTTAGTAGAGCTTTACTATTAGCAATAAACGATGGAGCATTGCCGAGCAATGTTGGCGGTGGATATAATCTAAGAGTAATTTTGAGAAAAATGTTCAAAATTATTAAAGATTATAACTTTTCTTTTGATTTAATTAAAATTTTTGAAATTCTTTCAAAACAATTAGAATATTTTGATGATTCGCTAAAAGAAAGCATTGATATAATTCAAAAAGTTATTGATGTCGAAAAAAGAAAATATGAATCTACTAAACAACAAGCATCTAAAATAGTTTCTAAGTTATTAAAAGAAAAAAGAGAACTATCTAAGGAAGATTTAAAGTTATTGTATGAAAGTTATGGAGTTAGACCAGAGTTCTTAGAAGAAGAGTTCGGAATTAAAGTAGATAAAAGTTTTTTGGAAGAATTAAGTAAGAAAGAAGAGAAAAAAGTTAAATCGGAAGTTAAAATAGATATTCCAGAAATTGAAACGAAAGAAATGTATTATGAAGAAATTTATGAATTTGATGCAAAAATTCTGAAAATAATAGATAATTTTGTAATATTAGATAAAACTGCTTTCTTTCCAATGCAAGGAGGTCAAAAATATGATACTGGATATGTTGGTAATGCAAAAGTTTTAGAAGTAATTAAAATTGGAAAAACTATTTTGCATAAAGTAGATGATGTTTCTATTTTAAAAGAAGGTGAAACAGTTAAATGTATTGTTGATAAAGAGAGAAGAAAAAGATTAACTATTCATCACGATGCAACTCATATATTATTAGCAGCTTGTAGAAGGGTTTTAGGAAAACATGTATGGCAAGCAGGTGCTGAAAAAGATGTTAATAAAGCAAGATTAGATATCACTCATTTTGAAAAGTTAAGCGATGAAGAGATTGAAAATATTGAAAAAGTTGCCAATGAAATAGTTGCTGCATCAATACCTATCGAAAAAGAATTCTTAGAAAGAAGTGAAGCTGAAAAGAGGTATGGATTTAGAATATATCAAGGTGGATATGTTCCTCAAAAAATAATAAGAATAGTAAAAATTGGAAATATTGATATAGAAGCATGTAGCGGAACCCACAGCAATAATACAAAAGAAGTGAAACTAATTAAAATTGTTTCTACCAAAAAGATTTCTGACGATGTTGTTAGATTAGAATTTGTAGCTGGAGATGCTGCAATAGAATTTCTAAAGGAAAGAGAAAAGATATTAGATGAGATATGCAGATTTTTAAATTGCAGCTATGAAAATGCATTAGAAAAAGTTAAAGAACTTTTTGATACTTGGAAAAAATTAAGAAAGACCTAGATGATCAAATTATTAAGGTTTTAGAATTTTAATATAATATATTGTGTGTGATAAAACAATCTTATGAATTATCACAAAAAGAGTGTTTTCAACATACTGAGTACATAAAAAAGATGAATCTTCTATAGCTTTTAGACAATTTTCCGAAATCTCTGCATTACTTTCTTTTCTTACGATATTTCAAATTTCATCATTCGACTTGAATATATTTTTATTTTTACTCCAACGAATAATAATAAATATCCTTCTACTTTTCCTTCTAGAATGTTCTGCATACAAAAAGCTTCTAATTTCATAATCTCTTTCCCAATATATTAGTAACTTTGATTTTTAACACTTTTGATACTATCTTCTTTTTTAATTAAATTAGATCATACTACTTTAAATTTTAAAAATTTGTCATATCTTTTTTATTTCCTGATCAGAAATTATATCGCAAAAACTTCTTAACAGCTTCTTTACTATCTGTCCAGAAAGCAATTTCTCTTACTTTCCATGCAATCATATTTGCAAGTTTTGGATCTATAGAATAAGATTTGATTATTGCTTCCTTCATTGTTTCGTCTAAATATATTTCAGCAAAAAACTCAAAACGATCTTCTCTTCTGGATACATAAGCAACATGTGCTAATATTTTTATAATTTCTTTTGCGATTTCTGGATTTGGACTATAAACTTCTAAAATCTTTAGTGTTGATTCAATAGTTTTTTTAGATTTTATCCAATAAATAATCTCTTCTAATCCTATTTGAATTTCTTTCGCAATCTCTGGATTTTTATTGTAAATTTCAAAAATCCTTACTGCTGAATCAACAGTTTCTTCATTTTGTGTAATATAGGCAATCTTTCCTAAATTCTTTGCAATTCGTTGTGCAAATACTTTACCTATAGAATAATATGAAGTAGTTATTAAATCTTTTACATTCTCCTTTGAATAGATTTTTCTTATGTACTCGACAAGTTCTTCACTTTGTGTTTCGTAAGCAACATTCCCTAATAAACCTACTATTGTTTGTGCAACTAGCGGAGTTTTATTATAATAACTTCTAAAAATTTCTATTGCTGATTTTACAGCTTCTTTGCTTTTTGTCCAAAGGGCAATCTTTACAAAATCTGATGCAATTTTTCCTGCATCTAGCAGGCTTCGAGTATAATTTTTTAAAATATCTGCTATTAATTCAACAACATCTCCACTTTTTGTATAATAAGCAATTTTACCTAAATCCCATACAAATACTGCTGCGTGTTCTTGATCGTATAAACTCAATACTTCTTTTATTTTTTCTTTTAGAAAGATTTCAAGAAGAAATATAATATCTTCTTTACTTTTTGTTTCACTGGCAACATATGCTAATAACTCTACGATTGCTTTTACAACTTTTGGGCGTAATATATAACTTCCTGAAATTTCTATTAATATATAATTTTTTAAAACCTCTATTAATAATTTCATAACTTCTTCATCATTAATCAAATCTCTAATCTTCTCTAAATTTTCTCTAGTTTCTTTAATTGTTTCTGGCGTCATATATGCAAAAATTTTTTTAAGATCATAACTAAACAAATCTTCTATTACTTTTTTTGTAGAATTAGCACCAGAATTTGTAATTTCCATATAATAGCAACTAATCTTTCTAGATAAATATTTATCGATGATAAACAAAGATATTAATAATTTTGCCTAGAGAATAAAATTTTGGTATCTTCCATTTTTACACAATATATTAGTTTCCACTAATTTAGATCCTATTATTTCTTGTCTTTAATAATTAATTTTGTGCTTAGAAGCATAGCAATAACAACGATTATTCTATCATGCGACTCAGATATCCTTCTTCCACTAAATAAATATACTCAACAAGAACAATAGTTGGAACAAAAATAACGTCTTTACCTTTTTCAACAGACAAAAATATATTATTAACTTTTTCGGTAATTTATCTAATAAATAGTAAATCCATGCATGTGTATCAACTACATAAGACATCTCTATTTTTTTATATTTGAATTTTAACAATGAGTTTTTTGCGTTCTCAATTGATTTTTCGAGTTCTTCTTCTAAGACTAACAATTTTGCAATTCCCCTAAAAAAAATCAATTTTTGTTGAAGGAGTTGATCTAAATAAAATCAGATTTTTAATAATGTTGAATTTCTCTCTATATTATTTACTTTTTCGTCAGAGTTCTAAGCTTCATAATATAATAGAGTTATGCCTTCTCTTAGCTTTTATTTGCACATTTTAAATTTGAAAAGATCAAGAAACTTTTTATTACTTATAAAGGGTTAAAAAATAAATAAATAGTCTTTTAAATTTATGAAGGATTACGAAATAAATGAAATTAAAGTAAAAGCTTTTATAGCAATTGGTAAAGGATATTCCAGATTCATTAAGCCTAAGGAAGTTTTTCGCCATATATATGGAAGAGTAGATGGAGAAATACATCAAATAGTAATAAAGACTGATGGAGGTATTTTCACATTGCCAATTTTAGGTAGACAAGATCCGTTTTATCTTCAAGGAAGAACAAAATTTCCAGAAGCAATAATAGTAGTTAATGAAAATGGAAGGCCAGAATTAAAGCTTGTAGAGTTTAGAATATACAATCCTTACGTTATTAGATATATAAATAACTTGATAAACAGGAAAAATAATAATATACCTTTAGTATCCATACCAACGCAATTCTTAACTAATGATCTTTTATATATGTTAGGTACACCTAAAATACTTTGGAGATCTAAACCATATAACTATAATTTACCTATTTCATATGTAACAATCATTAAATTTGGTCATGAGATAAAACAAAAACCTATTTTTGAGTATAGCGATCTTAAATTAGCAAACGAACAATATAAATTATTTCAATTAGCATTGCTTGATCTAGTTCCTCAAACAGCAATAACTTATATCATTTTTGGAGAAAATGAAAATGACAAAATAGATATGAGAGATTTTAATAAAAATCTTTTCTTTAATTCGCTTAGAGAACTTAAAGTTTCAGAAGAAGAAATAAGAGAAAGAAGTGGAATTGTTGCAGAAAAAGTGATGGAAAAAATTTTTAAAACATCTTGCAAACCAGGGGATTTAGGTTGGTATCAAATTAGCTATGATGAAAAGGAAGATGAAATTGTATTTTTTGACATAGCATCAGGAATTGAATGTATAAATCCAAATCTATCCGAAAAGCATACACAAAAAGCTCTCCAAAAATTACTTTTTTCAGCTCATTACGAATTAGATGAAAGTTTAGATATATTAGTAGAAAATGCAAATTCTAAAGAAATAAAAGAAAAAGTTAGTAAAATAAGAAAAATTGTTAGAAAAGCAATAGGAAAAACATTTTCTGAGTATTATACTGAATCTAAGAAAATATCAAACTTTGAAAGAATTTATGAATTTCCTTCTGCTTGCATAGAAAGTGCTAAAAGATATTTAGAAAAATATAAAGTTTCTTCTAATTAGTTTTATGGAAAGTAAAGAGATAGAAATTTTGTTGAAAAAATATAAAATTCTAAAAGAAATTGCAAAGTTTTTAAAAGTAGAAGAAGACAAAATATTAAACACTCTAAAAAGATTTAAAAGCGAAATAGAAGAAGCGAAAAAATAATAAATTATCTTGTTATTTGTGCATTTTTAACTATTTCATACAACTCTCTTGCTTTCCCTTTTTCGAAATGACTTCTTATTGGCTCTAAGATTTCGTTTAAATATTCGATTACAGCATTTTTCAGATCGAGAGGATGCAATTTACCTTCTAAATAAATTTTTTCTAGTTCTTCATAACTCAAAACTTCTAAGTTTCCACCATATTTTTCTTCTCTTTTTATTATCATTCTATCAAATTTTCTGAAAATTATATATTTGCAGATTTCTAGAATAGGATTTAATTCTGCTTGTTTTGGAGGACAATATGCATTCATTATTTTTCTTTTTATGTCTTCATAGCCATCGTGAATAAATATTGCAGTTTCTGGTTTGCTTTTACTCATTTTAAAAGAAATTTGTTGATTAATTCTTTCATCTTCATCGAATTTTCCCATTCTTTCTCCTGCTTGCAAACCTAATAATAGATGATGATGAATAGCAATAGGTTTTTTCCTTCCTAAAACCTCTGCAACTTCTCTAGCTAACATATTTGCTTTTCTTTGATCCATGCCTAATTGACAAATATCAACTCCTTGCTTATTATTAAGCATAAAGATGTCTGTAACTTGCATTAATGGATAAATAAGTAAGCTTGGATTTTTAACTTCGATACTTTCTCTACCTGCGATAGTTACAGCTCTTTTAACTCTATTAATTGTTACTGATTTGGAAATTTTTAAAAACGTTTCCCAATATTCACTATCTTTTATTAATTCGCTATTCCAAACAAATTCAACTTTATCAACTTTCATTCCACAAGCTTTCCAACCTTCAATAAAATATTCTCCAGCTTTTTTTATTAATTCTATATTTCCTCCAAATTTATTGTTCAAAAACGCAAACCAATCAGCTATGTAAATTATAAATCTTATTCCTGCTTCGATAAAATCATTGGTTTTTATTGCTCTTAATACTCCGCTACCTAAATGCATTAATCCGCTTGGTTCAAATCCGTCGTATGCAACTATATCTTTTTTTGTTTGTAAAAGTTCAATTAATTCTTTTTCTGTAATTATTTCTTCGGTTGGAGGTAATTTGATTAATTTTAATCTCTCCTCTAAATCCATAAAATTGATAAAATCTAAAAAATTTATGGACGCATTAGAATATTTAGATGAAAATTATATACCAGAAAATTTGCCATTCAGAGAAAATCAAATTAAAATAATTAAAGAGAAAATAGAAAAATATAGCAGAGGACTTAATCCTAGCTATCTTTTGATTTTTGGAAGTAGTGGCTTAGGAAAAACAGCTTGCGTAAAATTTGTATTTAAAAATCTTTACATACAAAATGTCAAATTTGTTTATGTAAACTCTTTTTTGTACAATAGCTTAAATTCTTTATTAGTTAAAATTGCTGAAGAATTAAAGTTAGGAATAAATTTTAAAGGTTATTCAAACGAAGATATAATAAATTTAATTTTTGGTAATTTAAAAAATACAAATTCGAAATTAGTTGTTTGCATTGATGAAATAGATAAAATGAAAGATCTGAATGAGACATTATATATATTTACCAGAACTTCCTCGCTACTAAATTATCAGCCTTATTTAATTCTGATTTCTAACACAAAAGATTTCATTTTAAACTTAGATCAAAGAGTTTTAAGTTCATTAGTTTTCGATGAATTAGAATTTAAGCCTTATACTCTTGAGCAGCTAAAAGTGATTGCTGAAGAAAGAATTAAACCAATTTTTGGAAATAATTACGATAAAGCTGTTTTAACTTTAATTGCTAGCGAATGTTATAATCAAGGAAGTGATGTAAGAGTAATTCTAAAAATTTTAAGAAAAGCTATAGAAATATTAGAAGAAAGGGGAGAAAATAGATTAAGCATAGAAGTTGTAAAAGAGGTTATTAAAAGTTTTCAAAGAAAAATTCCAAAAGCAGAACTAAAAGATATTGAAATAAAAGACGAAAGACAAAAAGAAATTTTAGAAATTCTTAAAAATAGAGGAAAAGAATATACTTCAGAATTATTTAAAATCATTAATCAAAAATATGGAATTAAAAAAAGAATGTTCAATTATTTAATGAAAGATTTAATAAACAAAGGGCTAATAGAAATAAAAAGAGAAAAAGGAATTAAGGGGAGTAAATTTATTGCATACTTAAAGGCTTAAAATAGTTTTTCTAAGCATTTTTATGGAATTAAGAGCACCCATAATTACACTAATGGGCCATATAGATCACGGAAAAACTTCTTTAGCAGATGCAATAAGAAATTCTGTTGTTGCTCAAAAAGAACCAGGTCAAATTACTCAACATATATCTTCGACATTTATACCTAAAAATGTTATAGAAAAGATTTGTGGAAATTTATTAAAGCAGTTTAAATTCGAAATAAAGTTTAACGGAATTTTAATTATAGATACTCCTGGACATGCTGCATTTGTTCATTTGAGAAAGAGAGGTGCAAATATTTCTGATTTAGCAGTTTTAGTTATTGATATTATAGAAGGTATAAAAGAACAAACAGAGGAATGTTTAAAAATTTTAAAAGAATACAATTTGCCATTTTTAATTGCTTTAAATAAAATAGATAGATTACCGAATTGGAAAAATTCAAATTCTTTATCATTTTTAGAAAGTATAAAAATTCAAAATCAAGATACATTATTCGAATTAGACAGAAGATTGTATGAAATTGTTGCAAAATTATATGAATATGGATTTAATTCAGAAAGGTTTGATAGAGTTACAGATTTTAAATCTCAAATACCAATAATTCCTATATCTGCAAAAACTAAAGAAGGATTAGCAGAATTATTATTAATAATTAGTGGATTAGCTCAGATATTTTTAAAAGATAAACTTTATATTTCCAAAGAAGGAAAGGGGATAATTTTAGAAATAAGAGAACAAAAAGGTTTAGGAATTGTTGCTGATTGTATATTATATGATGGAATTTTAGAAAAAGGAAATTATATAGTAATTGCTCATGAAGAACCAATAGTTACTAAAGTAAAGTTCATAATGATGCCAAAAGAATTAAAAGATTTGAGATATGAAAAAGAATTTGTCTATGTAGATAAAGTTGTTGCATCTAGTGGAATAAGAATATTTGCAGAAAATTTAGAAAATGTTATTGCTGGTAGCGAATTTAGAGTTGCCAAGGATGAGAAAGAAATAGAAAAATATAAAAATGAATTAAAAACAGAATTTAAAGAAATAATATTCAAAAGAGAAGAAGATGGAATAATAATTAAAGCAGATACTTTAGGAAGTTTAGAAGCTTTGATAAATATTTTTTCCCAATCTAAAATTCCAATCAAAAAAACTGGAGTTGGAAAACTAAAAAGAGAAGATATTTTAGAATTTGATTTAATTAAAGATGAAAAATATAAGATATTAGTTCTTTTTAATGTAGAAATTGATGAAGAAACAGAAAAAATTTTAAACGAGAAGAAAGTAAAAATTTTTAAGTCTAATGTAATTTATAGATTGATAGAAGAGGTAGATAAATATCTAAAGGAACAAAAAGAGAAAGAAGTTCAGATAATGCTATCTAAAATTAATCGACCTGCAATAATAAAAGTTTTGAAAGGTTACATATTTAGAAGAAGCGATCCTGCAATATTCGGAATAGAAGTTTTGAAAGGTTGTTTATATAAAGGAACTAAATTGAAAAGGGAAAAAGATGGAAAAGAGGTTGGAATCGTTAACGATATTCAAAAAGAAAATAGAAGTATCGAATTTGCAAAAAGAGGCGAAAAAGTTGCAATAAGCATTCAAAATGCTATCGTAGGTAGAACGTTTGATGAAGATGATATTTTAATTTCTGATTTAACAAAAGAAGATGTAGAAGTTTTGAGAAAATACTTTGAATACTTAAGTGAAGACGAAAAAGAATTGCTTAAAGAATGGAAGATAATTCAATGAAAATAAAGGTTTATATAATTGATGTTGATGGAACTTTAATACCAATATCGCCACTTTTTAAGCTTATAAAAAAGTATAAGCTTGATGATGTGATATTTTACCCAAACAGAAACTATCATAGATTCAACAATCCAACAATTAAAAAGTTTTTATATGTGCTTGGAGATTTTATATCTCATGCTATATCTTTTTTAGCATATAACTTCATAAATAAAGGAGATAGAGAATATTACAGAAAATTATTTAAAAGAGTTGCAGAGTTATCAAAAAAAGATAATGTACTAATAATTATAGTTTCTAGGTCTTATACTGCAAAATTTGCTTTTTCTGATATAATAAACAATGGTCAAAAAAGGAAAATTATGTACTATACAATTTTTGGCAAACAAAAGAAGGAATTTTTAAAAAGGATATCGAACTATTTTCAAAATAAAGAAAATGTAGAAGTAATAATTTTCGAAGATAATCCAAACGAAGTTGAAGAAATTAATGATTCTAATAAAATCAAAAAGTTTTTAGTAGATGATCCAAAAGAAACATACCACAAACTTGTATTAGAATTGTATGGCAAATAATTTAAAAGAATTAGCAGATAAATTGGTTTCTGTTGGAATAATAAAGAGAAAAGAAGTTTATGATACATTTCTAAAAATTGATAGAAAAGATTTCGTTCCAGATGAATTAAAAGATTTAGCATATGTAGATATGCCTTTACCTATTTCAAAAGATGCAACAATTTCAGCACCACATATGCATGCAATCTATTTAGAAGAATTAGAATTAAAAGAAAACGATAAATTTTTAGAAATAGGTTTTGGTTCTGGAATTCTCTTGGCATATGCATATGAAATAACAAAAAGAGAAGTTTATGGAATTGAAATAGATAAAGATGTTTTTGAATTTGGAAAGAAAAATTTAGAAAAAACTGGATATTTAAACAAATGTAAAATATTTCTTCGAGATGGTAAGTATGGATTAAAAGAATATGCACCTTTTGATAAAATTGCCATAAGTGCTGCGTGTAAAGAAATTTCTAATCATTGGATTGAACAATTAAACAATAATGGTATTCTTCTTGTTCCATTAATAGAAAACGACACTCAAAAATTATACAAAATAATTAAACGAGATAAAAAGATAGAAAAAAAGTATATTTGTGATGTGGCTTTTGTAGAGATAAAATAAACTATCTTTTCAAATATTCCAAAACTTCTTCTAAGCTAGCTCTAATTTTTTCTCTAGTTTCTAAGTTTTGAAGAGTTAATTTATTTTCTTTTTCTTCTTCTTTCCCAAAAATTATTGCATATTTTATTCCTCTGCTTGATAAATCTTTTATTCCTTCTAGTATGTTTTTATATGGTTCAAAAGGTAAATATGTATTTATTTCGTTGCTTCTTATTTTTTCAACTATTTCTAAAACTTTTTTAATGTTAACATCGCTAGTATAAACTATTCCTACTTTAACATAAGTTTTTTCATCTAACTTAAAAATTCCTAACTCTAATCCAGCATCTATTAATCTTTCAATACCAATCGAACCTCCAACAGCAGGAATACTTTTATCAATGAAAATTCCAATGAGATTATCATATCTTCCCCCACCAGCTAAACTACCAATTTTTGGTTCGTTAACAATTGCTTCAAATATCATAGCTGTATAATAATCCAAACCTCTAACTAAAGATAAATCGATCTTTATTCTTTCTGAATTTTTAACATACTCAAGAATTTTTTCCAAAGAATTTAATCCTTCAGAAACATTCTTTTGGTTAAACTTTTTTAAAAATTCCAAAATTTCTTCGTTTTTCATTTCAGAAGTTTCTAATAATTCTTCTACCTTCTTTAAATTTTGTTCGGAAAGTTTTAAACTCTTTAATTCTTCCAAAACTTTTTCTTTTCCAATTTTATCTAATTTATCTATAGTTCTATAGATTTTTAAAAGTGTGTTATCATCTCTTATACCTAATGACTCTTCAAAAATTCCCTTTAAAATTCTTCTGTCATTTAATTTAATTGTGTAATTTTTGAAACCAAAAGATTCAAAAACATCTATAACTACACTTAATATTTCGACATCAGCCAATATAGAATTGCTACCAACAATATCAACATCACATTGCCAAAATTCTCTATATCTCCCTTTTTGTGGTTCTTCGTATCTAAAAACTCTACCAATATGATATCTTTTGAATGGTAATTTAGGTCTAAACCTTGCTACAAATCTAGCCAAAGGAACAGTTAAATCGTATCTCAATCCAAATTCTTTATCGCTATATGGCAATTTAAATCTCCATATCAATTTATTTTCAACTTCTTCACCATATTTTCCTGCTAAAGTTTCAAATTTTTCAACTATTGGAGTTTCAATAGGATCAAAGCCATATTTTTGAAATATTCTTTCGATTTTTGAAAAAACTTTCTTTCTTAAAATTTCTACCTCTGGAGGAAAATCTCTAAAACCTTTTGGAGGTAAAAAATCTTTGCTCATATTTATAATTAGCTTGAAAAAATTTATCCAATTTTGGGCCCGGCGGGATTCGAACCCGCGACCTACCGGTTAAGAGCCGGTCGCTCTACCAACTGAGCTACGGGCCCAACATAATAAATGAAAAAATTAAAAAATCTTATTTAATTATTTTGACTTTTTCTCTAAAAAGTATAATAAAATCTTTCTTATAATATCTATCACAACAGCAAACATTAGCAAATAGAAAATTATTCGATATTCCACTTTCAAATAAACTCTATCTATTCCAAAGATATTTTCCAGCGGCAAACTCAAATAACCAAAATTTAGTATAAGAACTAAGAAAATAAAAATAAAAATCGAATATAACATAGAAAACAAAAATCCCATAGTTCGAGTAAATAAATTTGAAAGAACAGCAAAAATTACTATTAGAATTCCTAAGGTAAACAGAATGTATATCTTTGATTCTTCAAAAAATAAAATACTAATCTTACAAAAATCCAAATTGAAAAATTTACAATCATAAAGTTCGTATGAATATAAAATTAAAAGTAGAAAGAAAAGAGGAAAAATAATAAAATTTATTATTCCAACAAAAAAAGCTTTTAGAACTAATTTTAAGTCCATGCTATACAGGAAGCGAAATTAATTTACTTGCATTTATTTCTCCAAGAAATTCAAACTTCACAAAGTCTTGCATGTTAAGTCTTATTAACAAATTAAATTTTGATTTAGATAATTCATTTAAAATTTCTTCTCTAACTAATTTTTCATCTTTAGTTTTATTAAATAATTCCAAAACATACATCATAAATTCCTCTTGCATCGAAGAAAGATTAAACTTTGGTTCTATCTCTTTTGTTTCGCCGTTTTTTAAGTTAACATCTTCTATTTTAACTATTTCAAATGATTTTGAAAAAATTGAAAAATTACCATAAACGTCAAAATCTTTAATTTCAAAGAAAGATGGATTCGAAAAGACTATATTTTTTACTTCTTTTCCTTCGAAAATTTTTTGGAGCTGAATTGAATTGTATGAAAAAAACATCATTATGCTTAAAAACGATGCTACAAATATTATAATTGCAAATAAAACTAGTAAACTAGAAAGTGCAATTAAACCAAAATTAACAATTTTTGATTTATTATCCATTATAAATAATTATTATAAAACAATAATTTATTATGGAGTTTGGAATAAAGGTTAAAAAGAAAAATGGAAAAGTCGAAGATTTTATAATAGAAAAAATTGTTGTAAGCTTACTTAGAAGCGGCGCAGATATTAATACAGCAAGAAGAATTGCATACATCGTTTTAGGCAGATTATTAGAAAAAAAGAAAAAAGAAGTTTCAACAAAAGAGTTAACAAAACTAATTTTGAACTTATTAAAGAAAGAAGATAAGAATGCCTACAAAAACTGGATAATATTTAATAAATACCTAAAAAAGAAAAAGAAAGAAGCAGAAGCAGAAATTTCTAAGAACCTTTTAGAATATTTAAAAAAATAAAAAAAGAGGGAAAGAGATTATTTCAAAACATCAATACCTAACAAACTGCTAGTTTCTTTTGTTAATCCTCTTTCAACAGCAACTCTTCCTAAAATGTATGGAGATTTAACTCCAGTAACTATTGTAATTACTTGTATTCTTCCTTCGTATTCTGGCATAATTCTAGCTCCAATGAAAACTGTTGCACTTGGATCTAATTGAGAATATACATGATGCATTATTTGATGTACTTCTTCTAATTTCAAATCCTCTCCACCAGTAACATGAATTAATGCACCTGCAGCTCCTGTATAATCAACATCTATTAATGGGTTTTGTAATGCTTTCATAACAGCATCTCTTGCTCTATCGCTAGAAGAACTTTCAGCAATTCCTAATGCAGCAACACCTCCACCAGTACTCATTACGCTTCTTACATCAGCATAATCTAAGTTAATTAAGCTTGGTAATGTTATTGTTTCTGTAATTCCTTTTATCATGTTAGCAACCAATTCATCTGCAACTGCAAATGCTTGTTGTAATGTTAAGTTTCCAGCATATTTCAATAATCTGTCGTTTTCGATTACAATAACAGTATCAGCATGTTCTCTCAATCTAGCCAAACCTTCTTCTGCTTTGAATCTTCTTGATCCTTCTGCACTAAATGGCATTTCTACTACACCAATAACTAATGCTCCCATAGATTTTGCAATTTCTGCAACTACAGGCGCTGCTCCGGTACCTGTACCTTTACCTAAACCAGCTAATACGAATACCATATCTGCACCTTCTAATGCTTCTTTAATTTCGTTTCTACTTTCTTCAGCAGCTTTTCTTCCTACTTCAGGAATTCCTCCACAACCTAAACCTCTTGTTAATTCTTTTCCTATTAAAATTCTTTTGTCTGCTTTAGTTACTGCTAAATGTTTTGCATCAGTATTTAATGCTACAGTTGTTGCACCATAAACTCCTAATTCATGTAATCTAGTAATTGTATTACAACCAGCACCACCTACACCTACAGCAACTATTTTTGCTTTTTTAACATCTACACCAAATTGTTCTTTTGCTAATTGAAAGTAATCAACATCTTTTCTAATTACTCCACTGGACAATCTTGAAGCAGCTGCCAATTGTGGATTTTCTCCTTCCAATGCTCTTCTTAGTGCGTTTTTTATTATAGTTTCCATATTTTATCGAAATCTATATATATGAGTTACACGATTATCTATTTAGAAGCCCCAAAGCTATCTAATGCTAGCTAACGATAAATTAGCCCCCTAATAGCCCCCAAAGCCCCTAATATATTCTCTTATTTTTGTTTAACTTATTGATTTCTACAATTTTTTATATATGTTGTTTTTCTTTTTCAAAGTATTTATTTTCATGCAAAAAGAATATTATTATGAAACTCCTCACAACAATAGAGCTAATAATAATAATAGTAGTTCTAGTAGTAACAGCACTTTTTATTTTAAGTTGGTTAGGCTTGGGAAGCAATCCACTAGACTGGTTCAAGAAACAAACAATAAAAAATACTTTTTGTTCTGAGATAATAGAAAGAACAAGATGTAATATGATAGAAGTCCCCAGTGTAGATGATCTAGGAATAAACGAGTATGATACATCAACAAAAATAAAGAATAGCGAAGTAGGTGTTGCCCAAAACCCGAATGATTATGCAACATACAGAGATATTTGTAGATATTTAGGTCAGAGCGATTTTAAAAGCTGTTTAGTAAAGCTTTGCGGATGTAAAATTAAATAATCAACACTCCTTCAACTCTATTCTTTTTTCATATTTTTCTTGAGCTAATATCTCAACTTCTATAAGCAAAATAATTTCATCTAACTTTTCTGATTCATACTTACAAATTCCTAATTCACTATAAATACTACATAAAGAGTATCCCCTTTCTTTTAACTTCTTTGCACAATCGTCCATGTTTTCCTTATAATTTTTTCCACAAATTCTTTCTATTAATTCTTGAGTTTCCTTATTTACATTTAAACTTTCTGCAGTTACTTTTCCACCAGTGATTTTCTTTATTTCTATCTCATAAGGTTGAATTGTGCATTCAAAACCATTTTCCTTAGAAAGATATACCTTACCATCAATCCACCTATTTACATCTATTAAACATTCTTTTTCTGATTTTACAGTTTCGATTCTTTTTTCAAAAAAAGTTTCTAGCTCCAAAGAATAATTTATGACCTTTATTTTAATTTTTTTGACAAAAACTTGGCTACCATCTAACTCTATACCTAAATCTAGCGGCAGCAAATTGTTATAAGGTAAAGGAGAAGGTCTTAAATATACTGTTATTGGCGCTCTTCTAACATTCCACCTTACTCTGTCTTCTAGAGAATTTGTTTTTATTTCTGCTACACCACTAATTTTCGTTTCATAATTTATTATTGTAGAAATTCTTGGAGTTGCAGAGCAATACAAACTTTTTCCTGCAGAAAAATCTAAAGAATATAATTTACAATCTTCCCAACAGATTTTGTTTGAATACGATTCTCCTTTATAGCATTCTCTAGGAGAAATTTCTATTAACGGTTTTTCAACTTCGCAGAAATTCATTCCAGAAATTATAGAGTTATCAAAAACTTTCTTAAAAGAAATATCAAACCTCTTTTTACTTCCAGAATAAATTTCATCATTAATATCAACTTTATCTATCACAAGTTTCTCTCTTTTAGAAGTAAGAAAGTATAGTTCTGAAGTAATGCTTAAAGATATGTTTGATTGATGCTCATTTCCTACATACATTGGAAAAGTAAAAAATGAAGAAGAATTAGTAAAATCTGGATAAGAAAAACTAACATCTAAATAACTGTCATATTTAATTTTAGGAAGCTGAAAATATTCTCTTATTTCTAATTTGTTTAAAATAGAATAAACCAAATAAAATATAATTAAAAAAACAAAGGAAAGTATAATAATCAAAACAAAAAGAATCTTTGATTTTTGCTCTTTTTCTTTATTCTTATCTTTTATATCTTTTAATTTTTCTGATAAATAGTTATAATCTATCCTCAGCATAATAAAATATGATAAAATCTATACCTTCAATCTTTTCTTTTGGTTTAGCATAAACAGAATAAGTAATTACATTACCTTTTATTTCAACATCTTTAACTTCTATTATCAAGTAATTTCCCGAAAAACTAAAATTGGATTTTTTCTCTTTTACAATTTGAGAAATTGTTGGTTTATAGGTTTCGAATTCGTTAATCATCTTAGATACTTTAGAAGATAAATCTATTATTTTTATTTCGCTACTTAAAAGAATACCAGAAAGATAAAAGACTATTATAAAAATAAATATCGGTAACAATAAAAACAATAACTGAGCTACAATACCTTTCATAGTTTAATTATAATTTCAATCCTTTCATTTTTAAAAAGTAAATAGCAGTCATAGATTTCGTTAAGTTTTAACTTTCCTTCTTTTATAGAATAATCGTTAATAATTATCTCAAAAGCCTCTATACCTAAGGATTTTATTTTATTTTTGATAATATTGATGTTAGAATCGATATCTACATTATTTGCAACATTAATAACATTTTCTCTAATATCAGAATTTATTAATATGTTGCATAAGTTTATTGCTTGAAGATTTTCTTTTTCTACTTTGAATTTAATAGTAACCTCTCTTTTTGGTAAATTGTCTAACAAGAAAAATATGAATGAAAACGCAAAAATTCCAAAAATAATTGCTAAAAAAACATTTATTATTTTTGGAATTAACATACTAAAACTATTCCCTCCACATATTTTTGATCCTTATAAAAAACTGCATAACTTTTTGCAACTTCTTTCTCTTTGGAACAATCTTTACCAAAAATAATATTTTCTCCTTCAACTATAAAGTTCATAGAAAAAACTTCGTTAATACAGAATTTTTTTGATTTTACTTTATTTAAATCTATTATTCCTTTACTTTTATCGGCTAAAATACATTTATCTCCCAAAATAACATCCAAAAATCTTAATTTTTTAGAAATGTTTGAATCTTCTTTCACAATTTCTAAGTTATATTCGGTATAAAGAATAAAAGTTCCTAACGTAAAAGATAAAGATATTACTATCAAAAGAACATCCAAACTTACTTCTGGAATTACATGAACTTGAAGTTTCATGTTACGATATAGAAATTTTGTCGTTTATTTTTGAAATTATAAGTTTTGTTGGAAACTCTCTGTTGCAAACTATTGGATTCTTAACATCTAAAACTATGTAACTTGGCTTATAGTATTCTTCGCTGTATTTTTCATCTTTCAAATAAACAGTAACGTTATTATCAAAAAAGTATATTTTCATTTCACAGGGAGGCAAACTTATTATCATACTTATGTTCGATGTTGAAGAAGATATAGAAGATAAAATGTTTGCAAAAAATTCTGCTGATTGTTTTGAAATTATGTAGTTCTTTTTTACTATGTTTATCAGAAGTATATTAACAGAGAAATAAACCATTATAACAACAAATATTCCAGAAAAGAAAAGTATAAGGTAGGTAATAAATGCAGATAACTTTAGTTTCATGCCAAATTCGGAAAATATTGGTAAACTACTGGCCAAACAAAAACACCATCTCTAAAGAAACTCATTCCTATGTTAAGAATCCAAGATAATATAGGACCGATTCCAGGAACAAAAAGTAATGCTGCACTAGCTACATACTCACCTATTAAAGAAGATACATATGTATTAATGTATGCTTCTGTAGCAAAACAATAGTTTGGAATAGATAGTTTCGATTTATCTATTTCTGGCTTAACGTATATTGTTGCTTCTGTAGCATTTATATAGATTTTTAGCTTTGAATAGCATGGACTAACTAAATAAAATCTAGGATTCGAAGCTATAATGCTATTTCTCTCTAATTTAATGTTTTCTATTCCTATTTTTTTACAGCTATCTGGTAAATCGTATTGTCTTACACAAGCTCCTAACTGAACGCAAACCTTTTGTTCTTCACACATAGTTTGACATCCTTGAGGTAATTTTTGACCTTCATATCCATAAAGAGAAAAATATCTATCCCAATAACTTGCTCCTAATGGAGTATATAGATCTATAGCTCTTAAAGAAGCATAACCTATTGGATTCTCTGTCATAAATTCAGCTAAATCTTCTCTGATTCTTAAAGTTTTTCCAGCTAATAATCCATATAATCTTTCAATCTCTTTTTTATCTCCTTTTTCTATTCCTTCAAATAAAACTTCTCTAAAGGCTTGAAGAATATCATGATAAGTTAATTTGCCGCTATTCTCTAATTGTATTAGTTTTTCTCCCAACAAACTATCTTTACTTACAACCAATAATATATTTTCTCCACTTTCATACTTCTTTATTGTGTTATCAATCATTCTTAATAATTCATTTCTATCTCTTATTCCATACTTTTCGAATGCATCAATAACTTTCTTAGCAAACGCATCATCTTTTTCTATTCTGTCTTTCAAAGTTAATAAAGCTTCTCTTACTAGATTTCCATCTATTAATTTGTCATGTATTAAATTTAGACTATAGGAAAGATATGCTAAAAACTTTTTAGGATATCCAAACAAATATTCTTTGAGAGCAGCAGTAAAGCTTTCTGGATCGTAAGGATCGTATATAATTCTTTTAACTTTTCCCTGTTCATCATATTCAATTACAAAATCTCCATATCTAGTAATTTTTTGACCTATAAGTTCATTTCTACTTTCTATTGCTATTTTTAAATCTTTCGCAAACTCGTTTTCATCTAAATCTATTTTTTCATAATCTAATACTAATCTCTTTACATCGCTAGAATATAAAAAGCCTTTTTTCTCTAATATTCTTTCTACAGGCTTAATTAATGTATTTTCGGAAACTTCATCTAATAAAGAATCAAATTCTTCGATAGTTAAAAATCCTTTAAATTGAGAAGTAAATTCAACATTTTCTATAGCACTCTTAAAATTATTTATTTCAATTCTCAAATTTTTAAGTACTATTCTCATAGTTTCTAAATCATATTCTCGATTTGGTTTAGCTTCTAAATCGTCTAAAATTTCTTCTGCTTCTTCAACTAATTCTTCGGCTTCACTCAATTTTTCTTTTGCTTTTTCTAAATCATTTTCATCAACAAATTTTCTAGCATCTTCTATATACTTTTGAGCTTCGAGTATTCTATTAATAAATTCCTCTAACTCTTTACTCTCCTTAGATGAAATCTTTACATATTCTTTTATAGCTTTCAATGAATTTGACAAATATTCAAGGAAATTCAAAAATGCTCTTTTTATGTCTTGCTTGAATAAGTATAACTTTGTTTTTATCCTGTCCTCTATTCTTGGCCACAAACTTTCAAAAAAATAAACCTTAGCTCTAGTAGTTGCAATTCCTCCCAACGCACCATACAATAAACAATCTTCTATATCTTCTTCAGATATTAGAAAACAAATGCTAGTATATAAAACTGTTGTTTTAGATGCAAACTCTATGTTTTCAAGACATTTCTCACTTCCAAAAGTTTTTACACAAATTTTTAAAGTTTTTTCCTTTATTTCTATAACGTATTCTTTAGCTTTTTTAACTAAATTTAGAACGAATTTCTCACCCTTTTCTATAGCATTTACTATAGGTTCCAACTTATCCTTTAAAGTGTTATAAACTTTTGAACTAAATTTTTTTAATTCGAAAGAAAAAGTTCCAATTCCTTTAGAAAGTAGATTCTTTAAACTTCCAACCTTTAAGAAATCTATTCCTCCAAAAAATGTTGCAAAAGCCATGCTTAATAATAAATTAGTACTCCATGGCAAATCTTCGCTCCATGGAATAAAAAAGGCTTGTATGCTTTCTAATACACCTTGACCAAATTCATATGGAGGTTCTGGAGGAAATTTTTCCCAATAAATTTTATAATAAGGATCTCCTAAAGTAGAATATGGTAATGGAGTTTGAAACCCTAAAAAGCTTTTGAGATTTTCTGCTGCTTCTTGAAAAGTACTTTCAAATCTCTTTTGTGGAATTTCTATATAAACTTCTGTTGGATTATCTTTATTTGAAAGACTTTTACAAGCATTATCTAAGGCATTATAAAATTTAATGAAATTTCTTTCTACAATTCTATCTGTTTCGTTATGAATTACTAACCACCAAAACAAAAAACCAATTATAACTGCAATAAACAATCCTATAAGAAATCTTATACCAACTTCTTCCAAAACTTTCATAATATACGTATTTGTTTAACTCATATATTAATTATGAATGTAAACGAAATAATAGAAGAATATTATAAATCTAAAAAACTTTCTTTTTACGAAAAATTTTGCAATTTTTCATATCAAATCTTTAAAATTAAATTATCCAAAGAAGAAGAGGAATTATATGAAGAAGTTAATAAATTTTGTAGATTAAGAATTCCGCCTGCCTCTAATTTCTCTGCTTCGATTGTTTCATTCTTAATTGGAATAGTCTTAGTAATTTTTCTAGCTTTTGTTTTTAATTTCTCTATAGCTTTTATCTCTTTCATTCTTGTAGTAACTATTTCTTTTTTTGTTTATTACTATCCATTTCTGAAAGCTAAATTAATAAGAAATTATGCATCTTCAGAAATGATGCATGCAATCATTTATATGACAATTTCTCTAAAACAAGTTCCAAATTTGGAAAAAGCTGTTTATTTAGTTGCTACAAGTCTAAAAGGAGAAATAGGAAATGATTTTAAAAGAATTCTTGCAAAATTTTTAGTTGGAGAAACAACAATAAAAGAAGGATTGAACGAAATTATAGATAGATGGTATAAAGAGGCTAGAGAATTCTGCGAAGCTTTAAAACTTTTGATATCTTATTCAGAAAATCCTTATGCATCTGAAAACTTATTGAAAGAAGCTATAAGAATAATGCACGACGAAAATTTTGAAAGAATGGAAAGATATGCTAGAAGTTTAAAGCTACCATCTACAATAATAATGGGAATGGGAATAATTTTGCCTTTACTCTCTCTAACTATTTTACCTCTTTTTTCTGTATTTTTTCCACAGATTTTTTCGTTTATAACACTAATAATAATTTTTAACGTTTTATTGCCTTCAATTCTTTTTATAATAATTGCAAGCTTAATTACTTCTAGACCTTTAAC
>JAWBAC010000005.1:0-10363 GCA_038997355.1 Candidatus Aenigmatarchaeota archaeon
CTCCTATTCCTTGAGTACCTATAGATTGTCTTAATCTGTAAAATTTACTTCCAACTAAAAACTTTCCTAAGGCATTGGGCAATTTTTTTGGATTAATTCCAGGACCATTATCTATTACTCTAACTTTATACCTATTTTCATCTAATTTTCTTAATCTAATTTCTATTTGCGGCAAAATTCCTGCTTCTACACAAGCATCTATAGAATTATCAACAAACTCTTTTACTACTGTATATAGAGATTTAGCTGGATTTTCATATCCTAACAAATGTCTATTTTTTTCGAAAAATTCTGCAATGCTGACTTCTTTAATTTTTTCTGAAATATCTATATTTTGAGGCATATACTATTTAAAATAGAATAGATTAATAAAGATTATTCTTTATTTTCTTCTCTTTTTATATGAGGTAAAGGTATTATTATTTTTCCTCCAATTCTCGAAATTCTGTGAATTAAATCGGCAAAAGTATTTATTATTGTTTGCATCGTTGTAAGATCTAAATTAAATTTTTCTGGTTTTAAAAGAATTACACTACTAGGTGCATAAACAATTGTTGCAAAAATCAGTGCATATAAATCTTTAGCTAAAACTTTTACTTTTGCAGCACTAGAAAACGCTCTTTCATAATTTTCAAAATTCTTAACTTCTTTTGCTTCGTAAAATTTTTCTTCCAAAACTTTTATGTCGCTAAAATCTTTCAATTTTTTAATATGTTCTTTTAAAGCATTTTCAGAAACTTCTTTATCTAGTGCTACTGCTTCAAACCACATTTCTGCTAGTATATATCCTTCTTTAATTTTTTGTTCTATTTCTTTTTCGTTCATATTACAACTTCAACTTTTGCCAAACAATATGGACATCTTAGGGCATTGTTTAGATTTATTTTGTTGCTTTCTCTATCTATTATTAAAGATTTGCAATTATAACAATAAACATTCCTATCTTCGCTCAAATAGACAAATCTTAAGCCACTTCTTTCTGCTAAATCTTTTAATTCTAATAGTTGATAGATATCTATTTCATCCTTAGCTATTATGTGAAAAGGAATTGAAGACGATAAAGTATTTATTAAAAACTCGCTAAACTCAAAGAGTTTTTCTTTTTTATATTCGCTGTTTATTATGTTTACTATTTCCATATGAAGTTTTTGTCTATAAAGATATAATATCGTCTTTCTTAAGGTTTTAACATCTTCTAACCCAATTTTTTTATAAAATTCTTCATCTAAGAAATTATAGACTCTAACTTGAACAGCAGAAAAATATTTTCTAAAAAGCTTAGATAAAGTTGGTAAAAAATATGCATTAGTTGAGAAAACATTTATTAATCCAGCTCTGAATGCATATTTTGCTATTTTGTACATAGTTTCGAAAAAAATTATTGGTTCTTGTTGGTTAAAAAACAAAATTTTTATGTTTTTTGATTTCACTTCTTCTATAAAATTTTCGACATCAACTTTTTTTAATTCTTTTTCGCTTATTTTTTCAGAACAAAATTCGCAATTTGTTCCTACAGAATTTATTACTAAAACTTTATTGAATGGCTTAAAATGAAGGAAATTTAAATTTTCTATTTCATCTTCGTAATATGTTATTTTCATGTAATTTTTAACTATTAGAATGTTTTCTTTCTTTTTTCTAACTTTACAATATCCTAAAGGATTTTTATCTGTTATTAAACATCTTCTTAAACATAATTTGCATCTGATATTCTTTTCTGCTTCTATATTCCAGAGAAAGGCTCTCATAATTAATTACTGTTTAGTACAATATATTTAGAAAACCTTTCTAGCAATTATTAAAAATCCAGTATGCATTATTCCTAAGGTTTTTGGTCTAAAATAATATTCTACTTGCCATTCTCTAACTATATTCTCAACTATTGTCACTATGAAATTATATTTTTTTACTTCTTCAACATTTTTTATTAAACTATCTGCTGTTGGGCAAAAAATTGCTAAGTATGCACCATTTTTTAATAAGTTAAATGCGTGCTTTATAAATTCGTTTGACTTTTCAAAATCTAAAAATATTAGATCAAATTTTTCGTTTTTTAAATATTTTTCGTAATTAAAAACATCATCTTTTATTATTTCGATGTATTCTTCTAATCCTGCTTTTTTTACGTTTTCTTTTGCTATAGGATAAAATCTTTCATCTTTTTCAAAAGAATAAATCTTGCAAGGTTTTAAATACCAAGCCAATTGAATCGATAAAAAAGCATTTCCAGTTCCTGCTTCTAAGATTTTTGAGTTTTGCTTTATTCCGGTATATGCTAATAAAAGCATTGCATCTTTTGGTAAAATTGCTTGAGGACCTCTTTTTAACTTAGAAAGAATATCTAATAGATTTGGCTCGCAAACGGCAAATTTTTTTCCTAAATGAGATTCAATTATTTCTTTATCTTCAATTTTAATTATTCCATCCTTTGTGTTTATTTCTTTTACGTTATCTTCTATTACATATTTTGAATCTTTAGAAAGTAAAACTTTCATAAATTAAATTAATCAAATGAAAAATATGTAGATAGAATAGTAAGTTTACTTAACTTTAAATATTATAACACCATCGCATTGATATCCAAAATTCCAATAATTTTTACATTGTTCAAAAGGAATCCCATTTTCATAAACCTTTTCAAAATATTCTGGACTATTGTAAAGTAACTCAACCCAACTTAAATCATACATTTCTGCAAAATGTCTATTTAAAGGATCTACACTAAACTTTTCAACAAAGAAATAATTTATGCCTAAATATTTTGCTAATTCATTTATAAATGTTGCGTTGTTACTCAATCTTAAATCAGCAGTTCCGCCAACATTTCTTTCACAAGCATAAACAACTCTATGACCCCATAAACTCATTAATGTAGCATTTTTATCTAAATTATTTTTTACCCAATTGCATGCTTCAAAGAAATAATTTGAAAATGATTTTACTCTTTGCATTATGTCAAGCTTTTGTGAATAAGAAGTAAAGAAGAAATGTGAAATAAAGAAGAGAGAGATTAAAAAGAGTAAAACATATGCTATGTATAGTTTTTGATAATGTTTGTTTTTTTCAAAAACCGATAAGAATTCTTTTAAAATTAAGAAGATAGAGCTAATATAAAGTGCAATAAATGGATTAGAAAAGTATAGATATCTTGCTGTATCTTCGGCTCTAGTAAAAACCCCCAAATTGCCATACCAATAATAATCGAAAGTTAGTGAATATAAAAACAGAAAGATTAAAGGCAGCAGAAGAGCTAAAATTTCTATTTGTTTTTTAATAGCAAAATATACAATACTTATTAAAACCGAAAATATTATAAAAGAAGAATATCCATATGCAAAATCTAGATAGTTTGTTAATCCCATGCTAAAAACATCAACTTCTGTTCCTATTTGTTCTGTTCTTGCAGAGAAAGAATATTTGTCTTTGTAGTTTATATTTTCAATTATACAACTTCCCTTTAGATAGTTATTTAAAAATTCTGATAAGGGAAATATGCTTATACACACTTTATTGTAAATTAAAATATTTGCTAATATAGCAGATAAAGTAATAATGGTTGGAAAAATTAACGAATAAATAAAATGTTTATAGTTTTTTTCTACAAACACAAGCTTGTAGATAAGAAAAAGATAAAAAGATGCTAAGATTGCAGATGGTAATGTTGGCTTTGTAATTAATGTTAAAGAGATAAAGATCGAAGATAAAATTAAATACTCTATTCTTTTTTCTTTAAAATAAAGCAAAGAAAACCCAAAACCTAAAAGAGTAAATAAAGTTAATAAACTATCTACATAAAATGTTACAGAATAAATTACAGTAGATTGAAATGTTTGAAAAAGAATAGAAGATAGTAAAGCTATTTTTTCATCAAAAACCTTCCAAAATATCACAAACATAGAAAAAGCAATTAAAAATACTGTAAGAGGCAATAATAATCTAGCAAACCATTCAGAAACTAAAAATCCAAAAGCCTCTAAGAAATGAAAAATAGAAAAATATCCATAGGCAGTAGGATTTGGCTTAAAATATTCTAAATAGTAAAGATATTCTTTTCTGTTTGTTAATTCTTTTGCAATTCTCATATGAAAGCCTTCATCACCAAAAACTATTGGATATTTCTGAACAGTTTGATAATTTAAGTAAAAAATCCATAATGAAAAACCAAAAAAGAATAAGATAATAAAAATTTTATAAAATTTCGTTAAAGTTTCCAAATCTAATTTAATCTCTATTTCCATTAATATTTTTAAAATCTAAAATTTAAAGAATTATATGTCAAAAATTTCAGCACTAATATTTTCAATCAACGAATATGAATTAATAAAACCAAAAATAAAACTTTTATATCCATATGTTGATGAAATCGTAATAATCGATAGCTCTACAAACAAAAATCAAAAAAGATTAATGAAAAACTTAGAGAAAAAATATAAAAAAGTTAGAATTATTTGGCTACCTCCAATAGGTATTGCAGATTTTTATTATAAAATTGGAATTAATGAATGTAAGTATGAATGGATATTTCAATTAGATGCAGATGATATTCCAAGCAAAAAATTACTAAAAGATTTAAAAAAATTAGTTAATGATAAATATGATGCTTATAAGATTTATAGACCATATGATGGTTACCACGTTTTTAGATTATATAAAAAATCTATTGCAAGTCCTTTTTGTTTAATTCATTATGTAATGAGTGTTAAGAGCAAAAATTATAAAGAATTAGAAAGAAGCGTATATTTTATTTTTTCTCCTTTCACTTTTAAAGGATATAAAAAGAAAGAAATAAAATATTCAAAGACAGATTCTTATCAACAATTATTTAAAATCTATGTTGCAAAATTTTTTGCAAAATATAATAAAAATGGTTATTCTTTTCCGAGAGAATTTTTTATAACACATTTCATTTCTAAGATTTTTCATAAAATTTACAAAAGTTACTTACTTGCTATATTAGTTTTCTTAAAATATTCTCTTTTAAACATTTTTTATTCTATTTTTCGTGCTTTTTTAAATTTTTATAAAACAGGAAGTGTGTATGGAATAAGATATCCATTACTCATTTTATTTTTTGTGTTAAAAGAACCATATAAAAGATGGATTCCAGCAAAGTTTGATAAACTAAATTCTTTTTGTAGTTTCATGGAACTTTGTGATAAAGAAACTCTCTTAAAAAATTCAAAATTATTAAATTTTAGTGAAGACGGCTTGCAAAATTTCTTAAAACTTTACGATTATCAAATAAAAAAGTTATACAAAAACTTTTATCAAAAAGAGAGCAAGCAAAACAATTGTTAAGATTATTGCAAGAGTTAATAAAATAGTTACTGTTCTTTCATTTCCACCAGCAACAAAAAATGGCCAAACAACAATTACAAATCCGCTTTCTTGCTTAATTCCTTGCTTTTTAATGTTTATTAAAGCAGAAAGCACTATAAGAAATATTCCTATAAAAATTAAGATTAATCCAATAAAAAATAGCAAGTCCATAAAGAGTAATAAATATTAGTTCATATAATTTTATGATATACATTGCAATAAATCCAATAGGAATATATGCAATAAACGAAAAAAACGAAATAGTTAAATATAAAATCTTTGATGAAAAAGAAGCAGAAATTCTTTTAGAAATAAAAAAAGAAGAAATTAGTGATTTTGAAAAAGAATTTATTAAAGATTTAAAAGATGAAATAATTTTCACTTATCCAAAATTAGGATATAAATATGAACCAAAAGATTTAAACGAAATTATTTTAAACTTTCTAATAAATCAATTAAAATTAAAAAGAGAAGAAATAATTGAAAAAAGTAAAAAAATTAGCGAAAAATTACTAAAATTAGAATCTCAACAAAGAGCCTTAGATAGAATAATTTCTCAGCTTTCTCAAGCTATAGAAGATAACGAAAAAATAATAAATTTATTAACTGAAAGATTAAGAAGAATTTATCAAATTTATTTTCCAGAATATGTTGAGAAAGAAACTTCCTTAGAAAAATTTGTAAAAACATTAGCAAAAAATCCGAAAAGAGAAGAAGTAGATAAAGAATTAGCAATTAGAAGTGTTGGTAACGAATTTGATGAAGAATTTTTGAATTTCGTAAAAGAATATGCACAAAAAATTTTAGAATTTATAGAATTTAATGAAAAAGTTGAAAAGAAACTAGAAGAAATAATGAAAAATTACGCACCAAATTTAACAATGTTAGCAGGTTATAAGCTTGCAGCTAAATTAATAAAAGGAATCGGAAGCTTAGAGAAAGTGGCAAAAAGTCCATCAACAAGAATTCAATTAGTAGGTGCAGAAAAAGCTTTATTTAGATTTTTAAGAGGAAAAGGAAAAAGTCCAAAACATGGATATATTTTCATTCATCCTTACATTCAGCAAGCACCCAAAAAATTAAGAGGAAAAGTTGCAAGAGTTTTAGCGAATTACTTATCAAAAGCTGCAAAAATCGATTACTTTAGTAAAAAATTGAACGAAAAGTTAAAAGAAGAATTAGAGAATAGAATAAAGGAAATTTTAAGCGAGAAAAAATGAAAGTAAAAGAGGTTTTTGAAGGAGTATATAAAATTGGAAATGATTTCTATACTAGAAATTTAATTAAAGGAGAAAGCGTATATGGAGAAAAATTAGTTACAATAGATAACGAAGAATATAGATTTTGGGATCATTATAGATCTAAACCAGCAGCTGCATTAAAAAATGGATTGAAAAATTTTCCTATAAAAAGAGATAGCAAAATTCTTTATTTAGGAATAGCTAGCGGAACAACTGCTTCTCATTTTAGTGACATCGCAATTAACGGAATAATTTATGGAATTGAAATAAGTGAAATACCGTTAGCAAAATTAAAAGTTCTTGCAGAAAAAAGAAAAAATATAATTCCCATATTAGCTGATGCTAGAAAACCAGAAAGTTATTCATTCTTTATCCTAGAAAAAGTTGATGTTGTTTATTGCGATGTAGCTCAACCAGATGAATCAAGAATTTTTGCTGATAATATTGAAAAATTTGGAAAAGAAAATTGCTATGGAATGATTGCAGTAAAATCTAGAAGCATTGATGTAACAAAAAAACCCAAAGAAGTTTATAGAGAAGTTGAAAACTACTTAAAAGAAAGGGGATTAAAAATTTTGGAGAGAGTTTATTTAGATCCTTATCAAAAAGATCATGCAATAATAGTTGTTAAAAAAAGTTAAACTTCTATCAATTTTTTATAAAATTTTTTGTTTTTTTCGAAAAAACTTTCATTTAGCAAATGAATGTTTACTCTTTCATCTTCGCAAATATTAGAAATTATTTTAAAATATTCGTCAAAACTCATTTTTTTTGGAATTTCTTTTGAAACAATTATTATATCTAAATCTGAATTTAACTTATGTTCTCCTCTTGCAAAGCTTCCTCCAATATAAACTTTGTAGTTTTTAAAAATTTTTCTTGCTTTTTCTTTTATTTCTTTTGCAATGTTTAATGCATTTTCGAAAAACTTTTTATTTTCTTCCAAAGATTTATAATATTTTTCAATCATTTTCTTCAATCAATTTTTTACAGACATTTATTGCATTTTCAGCATCTTTCTTAGAATATTCGAAGTCATAATATCTAGAGAGAACATATGCAACCTCTAATTTATTCAAAATTTCTTTATTTTCTTCAAAAAATCTTTTATATTTTTCTTCGTTCAAAATTTCAATTAATTTCTTCAAGCTATGTGTTTTTGGAAATTCTCCAAATTTTTCTGCGATTAAATATTTTAGAAATAGTTGAATCGCTTGCTCGCAAAAAAACATTACAAAGTTAAATTCTCCTTTTTCGAAACTCTCTAAGGCTTTTTTAAAAAACTCTTTACTTCTTTTTTTCAACACTTCCATAATTTTAAAGATATTTCAAGTTAATTAATCTAAATTATGCGGGGGTCGCCTAGCCTGGACAAGGGCGGCGGGCTCAAGATATTGAGCTTTGATATAATGATAAGAAACCCGCTGGCGTAGAGCCGTCGTGGGTTCAAATCCCACCCCCCGCAAAAACTATTATGATTATTGAGGTTTGTACTCTTTAATTATAGATTCTTCTTCTGAAACTTTCTCTTCTTTAGTCTCTTTAATTTCTATTGGAGTTTCTTCTGAAACCTTCTTTTCCTCTAATTTTTTAGAAGCTTCTTCTAAGGAAGATTTAACTTCTTCAAGCTTAGATTTTAATTCTTCAACTTCTTTACTTTCTTCTGTTTTGCCTATTAACATTTTAGAAATTTTTTGTAATTCATCTAAGATTTTTTGTAAGCTTTCTTTTTCTTTTTCAACTAAACTTTTTTCGATTTCTTTTATTTTGTTTTGAATTTCTAAATAATTCTTTAATCTTACAGATTCTAAATGTATCGAATTTATAATATTTAGCAAATCTTTATATCTTTCAATTTTTATAAACACTGGAACTTTTTTCAATTTTTCTTCAACTTCCATAAATTTATTTATTTTTGTTTTTATATATTATGAATTTAAAAAAGTTACCAGCAGGCCCAAAGGGCAAATTTCCAGAAGAAATATATGTAGTAATTGAGATAAGCAAAGGAAGCAAATTGAAATATGAATATGATGAAGAATTAGAAGCATTTGTTTTAGATAGAATACTTTATACTAGCATGCATTATCCATTAGATTATGGATTTGTCCCAAGCACATTATGCGAAGACGGAGATCCTTTGGATGCTTTAGTAATTTCTTCTCTTCCTTTACAAGTTGGAACTGTAGTTAAAGCGAGACCAATAGCATTATTAGAAATGGAGGACGAAAAAGGAAAGGATGAAAAATTAATAGCAGTACTTAGCGAAAAAATAGACCCCACATTTAGTTTTATCAAAGATTTAAAAGATTTACCAGAATCTTTAAAAAATCAAATTAAACATTTCTTTGAGCACTATAAAGAATTAGAACCAGGAAAATGGGTAAAAGTAAAAGATTGGAAAGATTCAAACTTTGCAAAAGAATATCTTAAGAAAGTAGCCAAATCATGATAATTGAAAGTATTAGATATGGAATATCCAAAATCTTTGATACAAGGGTTTTTCTTTTTAGCGCATTACTTCTTATTCCTATAGTATTAACTTTTTTCTTTTCAGTATTTTTCGAATCTTTTCTTCAAACTTTTTTTGTTTTAAATTTTCTTTTTAGCTTAATTTATATACTCTATTATCCTTTTGTTTTTTCTTCTTTAGTGAATTATGCAAACAAAGAATTAAAAAAGAAAAAAGTTGAGAGTTGTTATAAAATTCTTAAAGAGAGTTTGAAGTTCTATCCTAGAATGTTAATATTAAGCATTATAATTTCAATAATTTTAGGCATTTTGTTTTTGCCGTCATTTTTTTATGCTTTCTTTGCTGTTTACTCGCCTGAAAGTTTAACGATTTTCTTTATAATTTTTATTCTTAACTTAATCTTTGTTATTTACTTGTATTTTAGATTGCATTTGAGTCAATATTTAGTTATAATAGAGAATAAAGGTATTATAGATTCTCTAAAACTTTCTTGGAAAATTTCTAAAGGAAAAGTTTTGAGTTTATTCTTGATTGGTTTCATTTTTTCAATACTTTTAACATTTTTAACTCTTTTGTTTTTATTTTTGTTTTTCTTGGTATTTAAAAACCCTTTCATATCATTATTAGTGATATATCTCGCTTCTATCACATCGCTAATATATTATACGTTTTCTTATTCTTTTGCATACCTTAAATTCTTAAAGAAAAGAAAAAGAAAATAGCCCCGCCCGGATTTGAACCGGGGTCTCCGGGTCCAGAGCCCGGCATCCTTGGCCGCTAGACGACGGGGCTGTCTTATAATTTAGAGTATAAATTAGTTCTAAAATAGCTAAATTATTTTTTCGATTACTTTTCTAAATTCTTCTATACTTTTTTCTTTGGTATGATTCAATGAAATTTTGTAGTATTTAATAAAATCCTTTTTTGAAATACTATTTCGTATATCTACTATCTTTTTCTCCCATTTTTTAATGTCTAAAGTTCTTAATATATTTTCTTTATTCAAAATTTCTGAGGTACCTACATAAGAGTACACAAGAGGATAATTACCACACCTCATAGCATCAATAACAGATACAGGAAATGGATCAAATTCGAAAGGATGAATATAAATGGTTGAAGAAAGAAGAAGATTTTTTAATTCGTTCCAAGTTAAATTATAAGTACAAAAAACATTGTTTTTTCTTTTTATATTCAAAGCTTTACATACACTTCCAACTATATAAAAATTAAAATCTTTAAGTAGATAGGAAAGTTTCAATACTCTTTTTGCTGCTCTTATTTTCGTATAATTTCCTATAAAAACTATGTTATTATTTATTTCTTTATT
>JAWBAC010000005.1:10463-34982 GCA_038997355.1 Candidatus Aenigmatarchaeota archaeon
TCATACAATGATGGAATTTTTTCTGAAAAACCTTCAGAAAAGATAGTTTTATCATATTTAAATTGGTTAGTTATACAAAATGGAGGAACTATCGAGATTTTAGATGATAAAATTTACAATTTAACACATTTGAAGGGTAATTTGGGTGACGTCGCAATGATTTCTCTCGAGAGCTTTGTTATTAACTCGAATCCAATAGAAATAAATATTAGTTTTAAAATCTTCGATGTTGTAGATCCTACTGGCACAAAATCTTATGCTGAAGCGGAAACAAGACAAAGAATTCTATTAATCGATGCTTATAATTATACTTCTATTTTGCCTTTTGATTTCGGTTTCTTCGAAGCACTTACTGGCGATCCACTAGGAGGAAATAGATTATGGATATTCTGGAGAGAAAAGACCAACATCCAGATAAGTTATAATAAAATTTTCAGGTTGCGAATATTAATTAATTCGTCACTCTTTTTTGTTCAAATATATGACGAAAAAGATTATATTGTCTGGTCTCAATATTATTTAAGTAATTTTTCTGATAGAAGAATAAGGATTGGTATTTTTGCTGGAGAATCTGTTGGAAGAGGCGGACATCTATTAATAAATAACTATAACATTTCTACATCTCTTTCTAACTTATTAATTGACAGAGACATTCTAAATCATTCCTATCCAATTTTCTTATTTAATCAATTAAAAAATATACATAGTAAGATTAAACTACAGAACCTACTTAAAAATTATATCATAGTTTTTAATTCTTCTTTGTTTAATTATATAACCAATTTTTCAATCTCATATTTAGGCAAAATTTCTTGTATTATATTATATAAAAAAGCTATAAATGGAGATTACCATAAGGTTTTCGTTAACAGATTATCATATCGGTTGGGCTGTTTTCCAGTTGAAATATATCATTCAGAAACCAATTATATAAAAAATTTATTAGCAACAACCTATTTGCAACTAAGAAGCAAAGGGTTGATAAATTTGATTCCAGAAATTATAATAGTAGGAAATTATTCTGAAATACCTCCATATGAAATCAAAGTTTCAGAAGATACAATAATTTATTCAGATTATCCTTATGCAGATTTAAATGATGATGGTTATCAAGATTTCCGATAAGAAGATTGTGTTGCACTCCAGAAGAAATTAATCTTCAAGTTGAAGCAACACGAATTGCTAATCTAACTAAAAATGTACTAATTGCACACACTTATTACAACCTAAATGAAAGCGATGAAATTCAAGGATTATTTAATCCTTTTAGAAGCGAGATTCTTAAAATAAAATACATACTAGAAAAAAATAATTATAATGTTGAAAGAATTGGAGAAAAAAGACTTACATCAAAAGAAATTGAGAATTTAGCTGGTTTGTTCGCAGAGATAATAGAAAAAATTATTAAAGGGGAAATTTCCTTTTCAGAGGCTCTAAAAACAATATTAACATTCTTTAAATTGGCTAATTCATTTTTGAATTTAAATTACGAATATGAAATAAAAAAATTAAAAACTATAGAAACTTTAAATTCAACAAACTTATTAAAAAGATTTAACGAATCTTCAATAGCTTTTTTGTTTTTAGGAACAGAAAAAGATAAATATATTTTACCTTCTAACAAAACTCATTTAGAAAAAATAAATGCAAGCGATTTACCTTTTATTCAAATTGTTTTTGATATGAGTGAAAATTCTTTTTCAAACACATTTGATGAAATAATTTCTTTTGCAAAGATTACTTATAGAAATCAAACAACACATACAAATTTTAATGAAGGAATAAGTCTTTTAGTATCTGCATTACAATATTCTGAACCTCTTTCATTATCGATAATGTATGCGAGAAATTCTCTAAAAGTTATAAGAGATTCAATAATTCCCAATATAATTAAGAAAATTTCTGAAAATTATAGAAAAAAAGTGATAGACGAATTAAATACTTTAATTTTTTACGGAGAGAATTATCAGTTAATTTACAAAAACAAAACTTATTATTCAGTTTTTAAACCTCAAAACATTGATTCTCAAAATGTTATTAGAATTGAATATAAAGATGTTTGTAGTGTAATTAACATAACTATTAATCAAACAAACATTTCTACTTTTAATTGTAATTACACGAACTTCGAAATATTAGATTTCTCTGGCAAGTCAAAAATTTTATATTACATAATCGAGAAGACTCAATTGCCGCAATATAAATCTCTAAAAGATTTTAAAGTAAATTATTCCTATTTTTCTATAGATGAAAATTTTAATCTTGCAGAAATTAGTAGGTTCTACGATATAATTTTAGTAAATAATACTTACGATGTTCAAGATATTTATTTAGTAATTTATCCTGCAATTTTTTATAATGGTAAAACATATTTACTAAAAGATTTTTCTCTCGAAATTTACTATAACGATTCTCTAGAAATTAAAGATATTTATTCCAAAAATGGCAAAATTTATATAAAGATTTATTCAGACATAGAAAGAAACTTTTCAATCGAAATTATAAAAAATAACCAATCTATAATAAACGATAGCAAAACAGTTTTTGGAGAAAAAGAATTTTCATACGATGTAGAAGAAGGTAAATATTTGGTAAGAGTTTCCTATTTTGAGATTTCTTACGAAAAAGAATTAAACGTTACAAAGCAGAAAATTTATAAACAACCTCTCGAAATACCTTTTTACAAAAGAATAGAAATTTTTGCAGACAGTTTAATTAAAATTTTTAGGAATTATTTCCTAAAAGAGTATGAATTTAGAAATTCCTCTCACTATATTTACACTAAACAAACACCATTCTATGAGCTAAATATAAAAAATTCAAAAATAACATTAAAAACTTCTGATTTTGAATATGAAAGAATTTCTGAAGCCAATTATGAAAAAGAAAGTATAAAAACTCCATATGGATATTTAGAGATTAAATTTGAAAATGGTAGCTTTTATGAAGAATATAGAGGAAATTATAATAAACTCAAAAAAGATCTAGAAAAAGCTAGAGAGATGCTAAAAACTATTCTAAACGAGACATTAAGCTCTTAAACCTCTCGCTTTTTTGCCAGCGCTTGTTAATCCTCTAAATACTCTTCTTCTATGTTGCTTTTCACAAATCCAATTAATATTTTTATCTGCTTTAATTGCTGGATGATTCTTATCTACCATTATAATTTCATACCATTTATACATTCCATCCTCTGCAACATAATAAGAATTTAAAACTTCTAAGTTTGGAAACTTTCTTTGTGCTTTTTCTTCTGCAATCCATCTTAAAGATTTTCTAGGAGTAAAATGTCTAATTCCGGCGCTTCCAGGTTTTTTACCATGGATCCACAAATAAGCTCTTCTACTTCTTCCACCTTTTCTTACTCTAACTCTTACTATGATAAAACCTTGTTTTGCTTTATAACCTAATGCTCTTGCTCTATCTAATCTAGTTGGTTTATCTATTCTAACTACAGCTGGTTGTTTTCGCCACTCTTTTAATCTTTCTTTAAATAATTCTTTCCTTAATTCTTTATTTTTCCAGGTTTCTCTTAGTGCTTTATAAAGGTTTAGCATAAAGTATTTTAAAGAAAAGTTTAAATATTTGTTGTTGTTTCTATTTTATGGCAATAAAACAGCTTTCAGCAGAAGTAAAATTTTCTGAAGTAGATGAAGAATTGAGAAAAATAGTAGAAAAAAGAAAAACTCAAATAAAAGTTGTTGGTTGTGGAGGTGCAGGAAATAATACTATATCTAGACTAATGCAAGTAGGAATTGTTGGAGCTCAAACGATAGCAATTAATACAGATGCAATGGACTTATTGTATACAGATGCAGATATAAAGATTCTTATCGGAAAGGAACTTACTGGTGGAATGGGTGCTGGTGCAGATCCAAGAATTGGAATGGAGGCAGCTAAGGAAAGTAAAGAGGAAATTAAAGCAGCATTAAAAGGTGCAGATATGGTATTTATTACAGGCGGTTTAGGTGGAGGTACTGGAAGCGGAAGCGCGCCAGTTGTTGCTGAAATTGCTAAAAAATTAGATGCTTTAGTTATTGGTGTGTTTACTTTACCATTTAAAATGGAAGGTAAGCAAAGATGGGATAATGCAATGTGGGCAGTAGACTTATTAAAAGATATTGTAGACACATTGATTTTAATTCCTAACGATAAGCTTTTAGAATTATATCCAGATGTTTCGTTAGCAACAGCATTCAAAATTGCAGACGAACTTTTAGTAAACGCAGTTAAAGGAATTACAGAAATGATTACAAAGCCAGGATTAGTAAATAGAGATTTTGCAGATATAAAAGCTATAATGAAAGACGGAGGATTAGCTTTAATAGGTATGGGAGAAAGCGATAGTGAAAACAGAGCAATTGAATCAGTACAAAAAGCTATTAACAATCCATTATTATCGGTAGATATTTCAAACGCAAAGGGTGCATTAGTTTCTATATTTAGTGGGCCAGATATAACACTAAAAGAAGTAAATCAAATATTAGAAGTAGTAAGAAGCAAACTTTCTGAGGACGCAAAATTAATATGGGGAGTACAAATAGATAAGAATTTAGGAGATATAGTTAGAACAATGATAATAGTTACTGGAGTATCTTCTCCATACATATTAGGACCTTCAAAAGAAGAAGAAAAAGCTGGTAAGAAAAAATATAAGAAACCAATAGAAAAAGATTTAGGAATAGAATTCGTTTAATTTATTTTTATGCCTATTAAAAGGATTGTTGAAACTTTAAAAAAAGTTTTTTGGGTAGTAAAAATTGCTAAAAAGCCTAGTTATGGAGAAATAAAAAGGTTATTTAAATTTTTATTGTTTTTTTCTCTATTTATAGGTTTTTTAGCATTTTTATTTTATTTTATAGGAATATTATTTTTTAGGTAACATGCCAATATATATAATAAGAACAATAGGAGGAAAAGAAGAAGTGATCGCAGAAATGATAGCTAACAAAGCAATCTCAGAAAACCTTCAAATTTATTCTGCGTTTAAAATAGAAGAATTAAAAGGATATGTGTTTGTTGAAGGAGAAGAAGATGATGTAATGAAAGTTGTAAAGGAAATTCCATACATAAGAAATGTAGTAAAACAAACTATCACCTTAGAAGAATTGTCCAAATACATAAAGAAAGAAGAAAAAGAAGAGATTAAGTTAGAAGTTAATGATATAGTTGAAATAATTGGCGGGCCATTTAAAGGTTTAAGAGGCAAAGTAATTAAAGTGGATGAAATAAAGAAAGAAGTTACAGTAGAATTATTGGATGTAGCTGTTAGTTTGCCAGTAACTATTAGTTTAGAGTTAGTTAGAATAGTAGAAAAAGCCAAAAAATAAATTTATTAAATTCATTATTAAAATTCTATGAATGAAGACAGAGAAATTATTGAAATATTGGTTGAAGGCGGAAAGGCAGCCCCTGGCCCAACTACAGCTCCAAAACTATCTGCATATAAACTAAATGTTGGCGAAATATTTTCAAAGATTAATCAATTAACAAAAGATTTTGCTGGAATGGAAGTTCCAGTAAAAATTATAATAGATAAACAAACAAGAAAATATGAAATAGAAGTTGGTTTACCTCCAACATCTAGCTTATTGAAAAAAGAAGCAGGAATAGAAGTTTCTAAAATAACAAAAGAAGAGGCAGAAAAAGGTAAAAAATATGTAGCTAATATAAGTTTTGAAAAGGTTTTAAAAGTAGTTAAAATTAAGGAAAAAGAGTTAGAAGGTAAAGATATTAAAGCAAAAATAAAACAAGTTTTAGGGACTTGCAAATCTTTACATTTTACAGTAGATAATAAAGATCCAAAACAAGTAATAAAAGAGGTTGAAGAAGGAAAATACGATGAAATAATTAATAAGTTCTTTAGTTCATGAGGTTCTTTTGGTACATTTTTTGGCTAGGAGTAATATTATATCTCTATCTTATTTTTGTAGAAGAAAAGCGCGAATTTATGATTAATTTATCTAGCTATTCATTAATAGGTTTATTAGCATTTAGCTTAGAAAAATCAAAGAATAGAAAAAGTAAAATAGAGGTTTGAAATAAATTTATAGTTTTTTAAGTTTATATAAATCGTTTATGGATTATGAAAAATTAAAACAAAAAATAGAAGAAGCAATAAAAACCAAAACAAATAGAAGATTTAAACAAAGTGTAGAGTTAATTGTTGTTCTAAAGGATGTTGATGTAAAAGAGATAAAAAATAATATAACATTAATAACAATGCCATATTATAATTTTTCTAAGGTTGTAGTTTTTACTGAAACAAAAAAAGAACTTGGTAACGGAAATGTAAAAAATGTAACTTTAAGGGAAATTGAAGAAATTTCTCAATCAAAAAGATTATCTAAAAAGTTTGCAAGAAGTTTTGATATTTCTCTTTCAGAACAAAAATTATTGCCAATTATAGGTAAGCTATTAGGAAAATATTTAGCTCCATTAGGAAAAATGCCATTTCCAATTACAGACGAAAAAAGATTAAGTGAGTTAATAGAAAAAATGAAAAAAAGCGTAAAAATAAATTTAAAACAAAATCAAATTCAACTAAAAATAGGAAAAGAAGATATGAAAATAGAAGAGTTATTTGAAAATGCAAAGGCTGCACTATCTCAAATAATATCGTCTTTGCCACAAGGAGAGAAAAATATTAAGAAAATATATGTAAAATTAACGATGAGTAAACCAATTAAAGTTATGTAATATGTTAACAAGAGAACAAAAAGCAAAAATAATAGATGAAATAGGAGAAATATTTAAAACATATTCTACAATAGGCTTTATAGATTTCTTTGGTTTACCAACTAGAGAATATAGAGAAATGAAAAAGAAGCTAAAAGAAAATATAAAAGACATTAACATAAAATTCTTCAAAAAAAACCTAGTAATAAAAGCTCTTGAGAGAATTAACAAACAAGAATTACTGAATTATCTTCCTAATCAAGTAGGAATTTTATATTCTAATGAAAATCCTTTCAAAATCTACAAAGAAATAAAGAAGTTAGTTGCGTATAGATTTGCAAGAGCTGGAGATGTTGCTGAAGAAGATATAATTCTTAAACCTATGGTAACTAATATTCCTGCTGGCCCTTCAATTGCAGATTTTCAAAAGTTAAAGATAGAAGTTGGAGTAGAAGCCGGAAAGATTGCCATAAAAAAGGAAAAGAAATTAGTTAGTAAAGGCGAAAAAATTAGCGAACAAATAGCCTCTTTATTACAAAAATTAAATATAAAACCAATAAAAATTAGATTAAAAGTGACAGCAATGTATGATGGAAAAACAGTTTATCCAAAAGATGTTTTAGAATTAGATGAAGAATATTATTCTAAGGAAATATTAAAAGCTTTCTCTTATGCATTAGAACTATCTAAGAAATTAGGAATTTACAACAAATATAACATTAAAGAATTCTTAATAAAAGCAAAGTTAAACGCATTAGCCTTAGGAAAGAAAGCAAATATTTTAGAAAAAGGAATAATAGAAGAGTTAATAAAAGATGCATACATACGTGCAAAAGTTTTATCAGAACAGATAAAAGTATAAATATTTAGAGGTAAATAAATTATGGAGTATATATATGCAGCTTTATTATTGCATTCGGCAAAAAAAGAAATAACAGAGGAAAATGTAAGAAAAGTTTTAGAAGCAGCAGGAGTAAATGTTGATGAAGCAAGAGTAAAAAGCTTAGTAGAAAGCTTAAAAGGTATAGATATAGATAAAGTATTGGAATCTGCAACAGTTGTTTCAGCTCCTGTAGCTACAGTTCAAACTACTCAACAAGAAACAAAGAAAGAAGAGGATAAAAAGAAAGAAGAAGAAAGTAAAAAAGCTGAAGAACAAGCTACTGCAGGATTAGCTGCTCTCTTCGGATTCTAATCTTTTATTTGATTTTTAATTTTTCTTTTTTATTGCGCGCAATCTACAGTATCTAGGTATATAGGTGGCTATGTTTATTATTCTTCATGAGATGCGTAAGATGCGGATCTCACAGAATAATAGAATTTGTCGATGGATTTGGAAAAGAAAGAGTATTTTGTAGAGATTGTTTCATTAGCTTGGAAAAAACATCTTTTATAAAGTTATCTTCTCAGAGAACCTTGAGAGAATTCTATCTTAGCGAAATATTAAGATGGAATACAAAGCTATAATAAGCAAAATTAGAAGAGGGAACAAAATGGCAATAGCAGTAAGCGTTAGGAAAGGCAATAAAATGTTTGGCTTTATAAAGCCTTTATATATACATTAATATGTATACATTAAATATTTTTAAGCACTTTTTCTATTCTAATATTATAAACCATGGGAAAGAAAAAGAAAGAAGGACAACAATAAGAGCAATGTCTTTATAGAAACTTTCTCTCGCCTCTTTTTTTATTTTTTAAATATTTTATAACTTTCCTTCAAAGCAATTAATCCTGGTAAGTCTTTTCCACTAAGATAGTGGATTAAAGCGCCGCCACCAACACTTATATATGTAAAGTTTTTAGGAATGTTCAAAGAATTTATAGCTACCGAAGTATCTCCGCCACCAATTAAAGAAATCGCATCTAATTTAGAAATATACTCTAATAACTCTTTTGTGCCTTTTTCGAATCCTGGTTTTTCAAACATTCCCATAGGGCCTTTTATTATTATGCTCCTGCTTCTTTTAAGAATAAATTTATAGTTTTCAATGGTTTGTATACCTATATCTAATATTAACGCATCCTTCGGAATTTTATCTATAAATACTTCTACTCTTTTGTTATTAACTTCTATAGCTACATCCTCTGGCAATTCTATCTCTTTATAATATTTATGATATAACGCCTTTGCTTTATCTATTAACTTTAATAATCCTTTTTTCTCCAACACTTCTTTACTTCTACTACCTATTTCATAACCTTTTGCTAAAAGAAATAAATTAGCTAATAAACCTCCGCACAAAACAACTTCAATACTTTCTGGCTTGTTTTGAAACATATATTCTAAAACATTTATAACATCATCAATTTTTGCCCCGCCAACTAACCAAGTATTAATTCCTAAGGGAGATAAACATTTGTTAATGTTTTCTATTTCTTCTTGGAAAACCCTTCCTATAATATTAGGAACAATTTTTGCAAATCCAACAATGCTTGAATGAGATCTATGGGAAACAGAAAAAGCATCTAAAACATAATAATCGATAAACTTAGATAAAAACCTAACTAAAGAAGAGTTTTGATGTTCTTCAATACTTTTTTCTTTGTCTTCATCTTCTAAAAATCTTACATTATCTAACAAAAGAATTTCTTTTGGTTTTAATTCTCTAATTTCCTTTTCAGCTTTAGCTCCAACAACATCATTTACAAATTTAACTTCGTAATTTAAATATTCTGAAAGAATTTTAGCATGTTGTTCTAAGGAAATAAAATCTGGCTCACCTTTTCTAGATTGATGTGCAATTAAAATTATTTTAGCGTTTTTTTCTAAAAGTTCTTTAATTGTTTTTGTATGTCTTTCGAATCTTTCGTTAGGTAGAACTTTTCCATCAATAACGTCTGAATTTAAATCAATTCTTACGGCAACTGTTTTATTAGAAAAATCGAAATCATCTAAGGTAAAATAACTTATTTCCATAAAAAATAAAAAAGATTACTTCAAAATTCCTAAGCTTTCGTTAGTTTTCTTTATGCTTTTCCATTTATCTTTTTCTATACCAGTAATAGCTCTTATTGCATCTATGTTTTCTGGAATTACTACAGCTTCTTGATGAACTGCTTGCATATATCTTACCTTATTATTTTCAACATTTATTAAATCTTTTAGAATAACAACTTCCCATATATCGTTTCTAGGTCTTAAATAATCTCTAAACTTTTCTATTATAACACTAGTAGCTGGATATTCTTTTCCTTCCAATAATATTATTCTTGTTTGATTGTTAAAAGCATTTACAACTTCTTCATAGCTAACATTCCTTTTTAATGTTACATCTAACATATGAGTATGCATTTTTGTTGTAGGAACTTTAACTGCTAAGGAAAAAATGTTTAAATGTTTTAAAACAGTTTTTACATCTATTGCATGATGCGATGGAACATGTAAATCAAATTCTATAGCATCTATAGGACCTTTTTTATATTCATGCGGATCATTAGCTCTTCTAGCTAATGCAACAAATGCATATTCTATTCCAAAAGCTTGATCTAATGTATATAATGTTCTTACTAAACTAGTTGTATTGCAGCTTGGAACTCTTACATAAGTTTTATCAAAAGCCTCTTCATAGTTTACTAAAGAATTAAATGTCATTTCTGCAACATCCGCTTTCTCGCCACCTTGAAATATTACCTTTACTCCATATTTTTCATACAAATTCTTTTTGTTTTGTGCACCTACACCTTCTGGAGTGCAATCAATTACAACATCTACTGCACCATTTCTTAGTAAATCTTCTAAAGTTCCATTAACCCACATACCTGCTTTTTTAAATTCTTCATAAGCTTGCTGATCGCTAGCATATAAATCTGTTCCATATAAAAATCCATTTGGTTCTAGTACTGTTTTTATTACATAGTTTGGTGTTTTTGTTGATATTGCTACTAGTTTTATATCATCTTGTAACTTTATTGCATGTGCAACTCTCTTTCCTATTGTTCCTATACCATTTACAACAACTCTAGGTTTTGTATGCATAATATATTTATTTTTTCCTATTATAATAAAGTTTCTTTCGCTTAAAATTTTTTCATCTTTTTTGAATTTAACGTTAAATCCTTTATTTTTTGCATACATTCCTAAATAGACAACCCATTTAAAGTATTCATTCTTTATTGCATCGAAGAAATTATTCAAAATATTATTCTCTTTTTTCCATTCTTCATAATTTTTACTCCCTATGCAGCACGGCATTATAATAAAAAATTTTTTAGCTAGATCTATTGCTATTTCACTTAATTTTGTGCAAGCATGAATGGCAACTACAAAATCTGCATCTAAACTTTCTAATTCTTCAATATTTTTTTCTATTAAATACAAATTGTCAAAAAATTTACTTTTTTCATTTTCTTTAAATTCCTTAGGAAAATTTAAATCTATTGCAAAAATTTTTGCATTAGGAAAGTTTTTTGCAACAAAATGTGAAAACAAAGCATCTCCACTAGCTAATTCATATAGAGTGAAATTTTCTATTTTTTCTTTTTTTACTATTGAATTCAAGACATTAAAAATTCCCACAACCTCCGTAATTTCCTTTACTATGTAATTAAATCTTTTGTTTTCTAAATGAGGTTTCATTAAAACTTGGAAAATTTCAAACGGAAATCTCTTTACAAAGAAATTTATATATTCGTTTTTATAACTTAGTATTTCTTTCGGATAGCTTGTATTTTTCGTTTGCATAAATATTTTTATGGAAATCGTTACAAAAAGGATTTTGAAAAAAGTTTATAAGAAAAGAGATAATTGGGTTCATAAAGGAATGTTTGGTAAATTAGGAATTGTTGCTGGAAGCTATTATTATTCTGGAAGTCCTATTTTTGTTGGTACAGCAGCATTAAGAGCTGGATGTGATTTAGTAAGAATATTTGCTCCAGAATGTATTGCAAACGTTATAAGAAGCTTTTTACCAGATTTAATTGTTTTCCCCTATAAAAAAGAATTTTTAGATTTAGATGTTTTGGATTTTATTTTTGAGAATTCTAAAGATTTAGACGCATTTGTTATAGGTAATGGATTAAGCAGAAAAGAAAGCGTTTTAATAGCTATAAAGGAATTCGTTAAAGAAGTTAAAACACCTTGCGTAATAGATGCAGATGCTATATATGCAATAAAAGGAACGAAACTAAATAAGAACTTTATAATTACTCCTCATTCATACGAATTCTTTATTTTGAGCGGATATAAAGTATCTAACAATTTAAAAGATAGAATAGAAAAAGTTAAGGAAGTTGCAAAAAGATACAATGCAGTAATACTTTTGAAAGGTCATATAGATGTAATAAGCGATGGAAAAAGAGTTGCAATTAATAAGACAGGCAGCAATTATATGACAAAAGGAGGTTTTGGTGATATTCTTGCAGGTATATGCGGCACTTTTTTGGCTAGAAAAATAGATAGCTTTGTTGTTGCTTGCGCAGCGGCTTATATTAATGGAAAATTAGGAGAAATAGCTTGTAAAGAATTTAAAGAGTCTATAATTGCGAGCGATGTTTTTAATTATTTTCATAGAGTTATTAAATTAAAGTAAAATTAGAATTATGCCTTATACGCTCAAATACTCAAGCGAACCAGAAGGATGGGACAAAGAAGGTAATATATTATCTAGGTCAAAGCTTCTTGAACTCGCTTACGAATTATATCCAAAAGATAAAAATGTAATTATTGCAGTGGGTGTAAGCGATGATAAAGAATTAAAAAAAGTAAAAGAAGTGTTAGAAAAAGGAAAATATGTTATAATTACTCAACCAGATGAAAAAACCTATCAGCTTCTCGAAAAAGAATTAAAAGAATATTCAAATAAAAAAATAATAAAAGATTTTACATTCAATATAGGAAAGTATTTACAGAAAGAAAGCGTTGATTACGCAATTTTGCTTAATATAATAAATTGGAGGCCAACAAATTTGTTAAAAATGATAGAAGGTTTACTAAAAATTCTTAAATCAGATGGTTATGTTGTAATTTCTTTTTATGTGCATTTAAATCCAAATGCACCAGAAAGAAAATACATTATTAATACACCACAAACATTTTCTAATTTGTTAAATAGCTTAGGAAAGTTTATAGCTTATTATTCCGATAAAAACGGAATTTTAGCTTGTTATATTCTAACTAAGCGAAATTTAAAAGAATTATATGAAGAGTTGCTAAAAAATTATAAAAGGTTAGAAGAGGAAAGAAAATTCTATCTTTCAAATTAATTTTTGAAGAATTTCTATTAATTCTTTTAATTTACTTCTTTTAATTGCCACAGAACCAACAGATCTATATTTGCTTTTGCTTCTTATCAAAATATCTTTTTTTGTTTGATTGATTCTTATGAATTCTTCTTCCCCTTCATAAACTGGCTTAAACAAATCTATCCAAAGAACGTTATCTTTTCCTTGCTCTATTTTTCCAATAAATTGTGATTTTCCAACATAATAGAAAACTTTTGCTGGGCCTCTTTCATCAAAATCTACCCTTTTTTCTATTAATAATCTTTCTAATATTTTTGTTACAGTATGTCTATTCAAATTTAATGCATTTGCAATTTCTGTTATTGTCATACCTCTTGGATTTTTCTCGAGAAGTTTAATTATTTTTTTAGCGTTTTCACTTTCATACTCTACTTCTTTACTCTCTTTTATTTCTTCTTCCATAAAATGATAAGACTTTAAATAATTTATTAGATATTATTTTAGATTTATACAAAAAAATATAGAAAAAAATAAATATAATTTAATGTCTATACATTAATATGGCGACAATAACGTTGCTAAAGTTTAAGATAACAAGAAACATAGAAGAAATAGAAAAAGAGGTAAACAAAATATCTTCAGAAAAATATTGGATGATAGCAAAGAAAGAATCTCAAAATACACTAAAAATAATATTTAACTACAAAGTAAGCTTAGAAGAAGAATTAAGAAAAATCTTAAGCATATCAGAAATAAAAAACATTTTTAACGGAATTTCTTCTCAGCTATTAACAAGAAATGTAATTGCGTATATGCATTTCGATAAAGAAGTTTTAGAAGTTCATAGAGGCATAGATTATATTTTTAGATTTTTTATTGCTGTACTTGAAAAATATTTAAAAATGAAATTCTTTCCATATTATATTCCTTCAGAAGCTTTGCTAAGCATAATCCAAAATTATTCGATTTCTTTAAATCAAATATACTTTAAGTTTGTTAATGGTTTTGTTTTTGAAATGTACAAAGGAAAATTTTTACAATATTCAGAAGTAATTAGGAATAAGATTAACGAATTAAAAAGAAACATAAGGATAATTACTGTAGTCCCAAAAATAAAGTTTGATTCGCACATAAAAAGTGTAACTATTAATGGAGATAAAGGAACATTAAAATTTTTTTCAGAAAGCATTTCTAGAAACGAAATTCTTCAAATAATTAACTTAATAGACTTTTTAACCAAAAAATGATTTACATCGATACGAACATAGCAATATCATTATTGAAAAAAGGAATAAAAAATTTTAGCGAAGAACTCATAATAAGCGAATTTAGCTTAATAGAATTAGAAAGAATAAAGAATATAGAAAACTTTAATTTCGATGTAATACCTTTCAAAATTTTAAAAATAAAAGAGATTTCTATAAACTTTAGAAAACTTAGAAACATTTCAAATATTTTACTAGATAAAAGCTATTTATCAGATTTTATACATTTAGAAATTTCGAAGAACTTTAATCTAACTTTTTTGAGTAAAGATAAAAGATTAGCAAAAGTTCTGCACGAATATCCAAACGTAAAAATAATATGAAAATCTACAAAGTTGGAAGGTATTATGAGTATAAAGTTAAAAAACATTTAGAGAATTTGGGTTATATAGTTTTTAGGAGTGCTGGCTCGCATGGATATTTTGATTTAATTGCCATACATCCAATAACTAAAAATATATTGTTTATCCAAGTAAAGAAAACATTTAAAAAAGATAAAAACCTAAATGAAATGATTGAAAAGTTTAAAAATTTTGGTAATGATGCTAAGGTTTATTTTCAAATTTGGATAAAAGATGGAAGAAAGTTTAAAATTATAGATGTCAAATAATTATGAGCGACGAAGATATCATAACATATCAAGCAGTAAAAGAAGAATTAAGTAAGTTTGTTGCTTATAGAGAATCTTTACTAAACTATTACAACACTCTTAAAAATTCATTAGAAAGTTTAGAAGCAATCAAGCAATCAGACATTTTCTTGCCTATAGGAAATAATATTTTTATAAAAGCAGAACCAAAAGATTTTGATAATTTGATAGTAGGAATAGGTTCTAACATATTCTTAGAAATGAATGTTAATCAAGCAAAAGAATTTTTGGAAAGAAAAATTAAAAAAATCGAAGAGGAAATAACAGAAATTAACATGTATATAAGAAGTCTTCAAGAATATTTAACTCAAATAATAGAAAAACTTAGAAGGCAATAATCTATTTCAATTCTTCAGCAGCCCATTCTTCAGGCCTTTTTCTATATCTTTCTATAGCTTCTTTACCAAATAATGTATGATATTCTTCAGGCCAAACAATCATACCTCTTAATGGTTCTAATGCATGTTGGAAAATTATTTCTCTTTCTCTCAATTCTTGCTCTGAAATTCCAAAAAAATCTTTAGCATATTCTTCTTTTTTTATTAAATCTTCTGGGCTAACATTCATTTCTAAATATTTTACGATTAATCTTAAAGCTAATACAACAGTTCTTAAAAATTGATATGGTAATTGGCCACCGCCTCTTTCAAATATTAAGTATGAATTATGTTTTTCATCAAAACCAGCTTCTTTTAAGAAATAACAATATTTATATATTAAAAACTGCTCTTCGCTACCAACATCAAAAGGTATGTGAGTAGTTCCATAGTATGGTTTTGGAACTCCAATATGATAAACAGCAACTCTACTATAAACTTCTCTAGCACTTCTTATATATTCTATTAAATTTCTTATTTCTTTTTCTGGATCAAAAGCATTAGAAAGCAAATGCTCAGTATCTATGCAAGTAAAGAACGCATACTTTTCGGAAGAATATTTTCTATATAACAAATTTAAAGCCTCTGAAGTTATAAAAACATCTATTAGATGACATATTCTTCTTAAACCTTCGTGCGGAGTAGAGCCTTCGGGATTTTCTACAGCCATAAAGAATGGAACCTCTCTTTTTACTCCAAGATTTTTTAGTTCTTCATTAATTTTCTTTAATTTTTCTATTGGCTTTAATTTAGCAAAACTTATTATTTCATTTATTATGTTTTCATCTCTTTCTGGCAAAGATTTTATGTGATCTAAAATTTCTGGGAAATCTTCAATTCCAACCAAATAATGTCCAACCCAATAAACTATGGATACTAAAACATTTACTTGAGGAGTTAAATTTATTATTAACCTATCTCTATCTATTAACTCTTTTTGATTATTATAAACAAATTTTACATGTTCTTCTAAGCTAACTTTTTCTCCAAAAAATTTTCCGTTTTTTGTTAAATATCTCTCTCTCAAAAACTTACAAATTTCATAAGGTATATCGTCTTCGTTTGCTCGCATTTTTTCATCTGCAATTAATTCAACATATTTAGCAATTAATGCCATAACAACATCTTCATAAAATATTCCCCCAGCAATTCTTCCTAGCTTACTAATTTCTATCCAAATTTTAAAAACAGTATCTATAGTTTCTTTACTAACAGTTTTAATCTCTCCAAAATATTTTTCATAGATATTTTTTCCTTGTTCTCCAAACTTATCTCTTAAATATCTTTTACTAATTTCAGTATCATATGATTTTGCCAAATCTTCTAATTCTAATATGACTAACGGATTTTTGTTTATTTCATCTTTTAAACTTTTTAAAATATTTGAAATTTGCTCAAATCTAAGATGTTCAGGCAACAATGGTAATCTTATTAATCTTTCCAGAAATTCACCTATTATCTCTCTTCTCTTATTATCCTCTAAGCTATCCCAAATGTTTTTCTTTGTATCTTTTTCATAGTCTTCAACAAAAAAATTTATAATTCTAAAAACTTTTTCCACAAAATCTTTTGAAAAAACTCTTTCTAATCTTCTAACTCTAGCAAATTCTCTAGAAATTATAACTTCTATTAATCCGCTCTCTATAAACCATTTTTTCAATTCTTCTCTCTTTTCTAAAAAATCTATCCAGCTGACTTTTCCGAAAGGAGTCGCAGTTATAACTTCTTTTAATGCCATTATTTCTCCAATATGAGCATATCCAACCATAAACTCTAAGCTAGCATGGTATACAGTATAATGTGGAAAAACTTTTGGGGAATATTTGTGCTTCTTTATTTGAGTTAAAATGTAATATAACAATATTAAATCTTTATTCAGAATAAGATGAGTTCTTTTCCATTCTGCAAAATTAATATGTTCTAAGGTTTGATATAATTCTGAACCAAATAACAATCCATGCAATGCCCATTCAACATTCATTTTTTCAACTAAGTATGCTAATTTTCTAATCATTTCTGGTTCTATAAATTCTCCAAAACTCTCTTGATCTATTTGGAAGAAATTACATCCGACAGTATATCCATAAGATATTTTTTCAACTATACCAGCAAACTCTCTAGCTGCTTCTGCACCACCACCTCTAGCTATAGTATATGTACCTGGAGTAATTCCGATTATGTACATAAAAAATAAGTGGATTTTTAAAAATATGGAGAAAATTCTTATTTTGGCTGAAAAGCCTACTGCAATGAGAAAAATAGCATACAGTCTATTTCCTGTAGTTAAGCAAATTAAAATTCATAAGGTTCCATATTTCGTTACTTACTATAATAACAAAGTTTATTATGTTGTAAGTGCTTTAGGTCATTTGTTTAACTTAGAGCCAGCAAATGAAAATTTTGATTATCCAATTTTTGAATCTCAATGGGAAATAATTAGCGAAGAAGCAGAAAGATTTGCAAAAGTTATAAAAAATTTAGCAAAAGAGGTGAATACGGTAATAGTTGCTACAGATTATGATATCGAAGGTTATGTAATTGCTTGGAATATAATTAGATTTTTAATTGGTTTGAATAAAAAAATTCTAAGAATGAAATTTAGTACATTAACAAAATCTGAAATACTTTACGCATTTAACAATCCAATAAATTTTGAGATGAATCAAGTTAATGCAGGATTGGCAAGACATTATTTAGATTGGTATTGGGGAATTAATCTATCTAGAGCATTAATGATAAGCTTAAGAAAAGCAAAAGGAGTTAGAAAAATTTTGTCCATAGGAAGAGTTCAAGGTCCAGCGCTTTATTTAGTATATTTGAGAGAAAAAGAAATAGAAAATTTTAAACCAGAAATTTATTACAAAGTTAGAATAGAATTGGAAAAAGATAATATTTCGTTTTATTTGTATTATATAGAAGATAAAATAAAAGATTTTAAAAAAGCAGAAGAAATAGCGAGAAATTCTTATAACAAAAAATTTGCAAAGATTGTTAAAATAGAGGAAGAATTTTATAATTTAAATCCGCTACCTCCATTCAATACTACAGATTTACAAGAAGAGGCTTATTATGTTTATGGATTTAAGCCAGAATATACATTAAAAGTTGCAGAAAGCTTATATCTTAAAGGCTATATTTCTTATCCAAGATCCTCTAGCCAAAAACTCAAAGGAATAAATATATTTCCAATATTAAATTCTTTGAAAAACATTCCTTTTTATACTAACTTTGTAAAAGAAATTTTATCTTTTGATAAAATTGTTGCTACCGAAGGAAATAAAGACGATCCAGCGCATCCAGCAATAATTCCTACAGAAGAAATCCCAGATTTAAGGAATTTAAGTAAGCACGAATTTTTATTGTATGATCTTATAGTTAGAAGGTTTTTAGTTTGTTTGCACAAACCAGCAATAAGAAAAAGAGTAAAAATAATTGCAAAAGTTGACAATTATATTTTTCATAACACATTTCATTTTACTGTAAAAGAAAACTGGATAAAAATTTACAGAAGATTTTTAAGCTTGGAAGAAGATAACATTCCAAAATTATTTCCGTTTGAAGATTTAAGAATAAAAAGCGTAAATGTTTTAAAAGAAAAAACAAAACCTCCAGCAAGATATACTAGAGCTAGCTTAATAAAAGAGTTAGAAAGTAGAAACTTAGGAACAAAAGCAACTAGAGCAGAAATAGTTAAAACGCTTTACGATAGAGGATATATTGAAGGGGATAAAATCAAAATAACAAATTTAGGAAAAGCGATAGTAGAAACTTTTTTAACATTTTGTCCAGAAATATTAAGCGAAGAGTTAACTAGGGATTTTGAAAGAAAAATGGATGAAATAATAGAGGGCAAAAAAAGTTTAAACGAAGTATTAGAAGAAGCTAAAAATGTTTTAACAAACATTTTAAGCAAGATAAAAACCTCTGAAATAGAAATTGGAAACAAGATTTACGAAAGCATTAAAGAGTTAGAAAATAATTACGAAAAATAAAAGAGTATTAAAATTATCACTATTGACATCTAAAATATAAAACTTAATTTAATTAATTTATGGCAGAAGAGGTTGTATTGAGAGTTGGAGAATTAACTGCAAAAGAAGAATCTTATAAAGGAATTGTAAGAATAGATTCTAGCATATTATTAAGGATTGGCGTTAAAGAAGGAGATATTGTAGAAATTGAAGGAAAAAGAAAAACAGCCGCGATTGCTTTAAGAGCTTATCCAGCAGATATAGGTCTAAACATTATTAGAATGGATGGAATTACAAGAAAAAACGCAAGAGTTTCTGTTGGAGAATCTGTAAAAGTTAGAAAAGCAGAATATAAAATAGCTAAAAAAGTTGTTTTAGCACCTGCAGAGGATAAAATATTTACTGCAAGCATTTCATATTTAAAACAAAGTTTATTAAAAAGACCTGTAGTTAAAGGCGATTTAATAATTCCTTCCCCTGTTTATAGAAGAAGAGATGAATTTTTATCTGCAATATTTGGAGAAGATTTAGAAGATTTGTTTTTCTTTAATCCATTTCCTCAAATAACATTTTACGTAGTTAATACAGAACCACCAGGAATTGTTGTTATAGATGATGAAACAGTAATAGAGGTTTTGAAAGAAAAACCAAAATACTTAGAAATTGAAGAAAAAGGAATTCCTAGAGTTACTTGGGAAGATATTGGAGATTTAGAAGAAGTTAAACAAAAACTAAGAGAAATAGTAGAATTACCATTAAGGCATCCTGAAATATTTGAAAGATTAGGTATCGAACCTCCAAAAGGAGTATTACTTTATGGTCCACCAGGTACAGGAAAAACATTATTAGCAAAAGCAGTTGCAAACGAAAGTGGAGCATATTTCATTTCTATTAATGGCCCAGAAATAATGTCTAAATGGTTTGGAGAAAGTGAAAAAAGACTAAGAGAAATTTTTGAAGAAGCAGAAAAGAATGCACCAAGCATTATATTTATAGATGAAATAGATGCAATCGCTCCAAAAAGAGAAGAAGTTGTTGGTGAAGTAGAGAAAAGAATAGTAGCTCAATTATTAGCTCTAATGGATGGTTTAAAGAGCAGAGGAAAAGTAATAGTTATAGGTGCAACTAATAGACCTAATGCAATAGATCCTGCATTAAGAAGGCCAGGAAGATTCGATAGAGAAATAGAAGTTCCTCCACCAGATGCAAAAGGCAGATTAGAAATTCTAAAAATACATACAAGAAACATGCCATTAGACAAAGATGTTAATTTAGAAAAAATTGCTGAAATTACTCATGGCTATGTTGGTGCTGACTTAGCTGCTTTATGTAAAGAGGCTGCAATGCATGCCTTAAGAAGAGTTTTACCAGAAATTCAAAATTATAAAGAAGGTGAAATTCCAAAGGAAGTTTTAGAAAAGCTTGTAGTTAAGAAAGAAGATTTTGAGTATGCATTAAGAGTTGTCCAACCAAGCGCTATGAGAGAAGTTTTTGTAGAAGTTCCAAAAGTTAAATGGGAAGATATTGGTGGATTAGAAGAAGTTAAACAAAAACTAAGAGAAATAGTAGAATGGCCATTAAAATATCCAAAATACTTTGAAAGATTAGGTATCGAACCTCCAAAAGGAGTATTACTTTATGGTCCACCAGGTACAGGAAAAACATTATTAGCAAAAGCAGTTGCAAACGAAAGTGGAGCAAACTTTATTGCAATTAAAGGACCAGAGATTTTCTCTAAATGGGTTGGAGAAAGTGAAAGAGCTATAAGAGAAATATTTAGAAAAGCAAGAGAAGTTGCACCTTCAATAATTTTTATCGATGAAATAGATGCAATTGCTCCAATGAGAGGTTTAGAGGTTGGAACAAGAGTTACTGAAAATGTAGTAGCTCAACTATTAACAGAAATGAGTGGAATAAGAGATTTGAAGAATGTAGTAGTTATCGCAGCAACAAACAGACCAGATATTTTAGATCCCGCATTATTAAGACCAGGAAGATTCGATAGATTAATTTATGTTCCTCCACCAGATGCAAAAGGCAGATTAGAAATTCTAAAAATCCATACAAGAAACATGCCATTAGACAAAGATGTTAATTTAGAAAAAATTGCTGAAAGAACTGAAGGATATAGTGGAGCAGATTTAGAAGCAGTTTGTAAAGAAGCTGCAATACTTGCTTTAAGAGAGGCAATAGAGAATAATTTACCACCAGAAAAAGTAGTAGTAAAAGCTTATCATTTCGAAAAAGCATTAGAAATGGTAAAACCTTCTATATCAAAAGAAATGGTTGAATTCTACAAAAGATTTGAAGAAAGGTTAAAGAAAAGAGTAATGGAATCTGAAAAGAAACCAGAAAGATATATTGGTTAATTTATCCAATATATCTTAAATTTTTTTCATTTCTTTTTATTTTTCTAATGATTTTATAAAACTCTTTTAGTGCAAACTCTTCTAATTTTCTTTCCAATTCTTTGCTCTTATTTTTTGATTTTTTTCTCATAAATTATAAAAGTTTTAAATTTTTTGTAAATTTATCTATCTCTTCTGAATAGTAAGGACCTAATGCTAAGCAAGTTATAGTTCCAGGTTCTAATTGCGTTTTACCAGCATCTCTTATTAATGCTATAGGTATTTTCGTTGCCTTAACTTTTTCATATATTTCTAGTAATTCTTCTAAGCTTTTTACCTTTAAAACAATTTTCTTATATCCGAAATCTTTCCAAAGCTTTTTAATATAACTTGGAGATTTTTTATAAGCTTCTAAGCTTGCATGACATGCTTGAGCAATCATTTTACCTTTACCCATTTCTAAGTCTGTTCTAATTATTATAACTTGTTTTACCTCTTTTACCATCCTAAATATTGTAGCGCAATTTCCCCAAGATAAACAATTAATAACATTTTTATAAGCTTCCCTATAAAAGTAAATATAACAAATTTCTTAATATCATATTTTAAAAATCCAGCTAAAATACCTATAAAATCAAAAGGTAAAGGCAAAGCAGCAAATAATAATATAGAAAATTCTCCAAACCTTTTAAAATACTCTAACCATTTTTTATATTTTTTTCCTTCTCTTTTTAAAACAGTCTCTTTAATACTCATTCCAATAAAATAAGAGGTAAGTTCTCCTATGCTAGAACCTAAAGCAGCGCTAATAGCAGCTAGTATAGGATTTATTCCGAGTTTTTCTGCAAATATTATCATTCCATATAATGGTATGGGAATAAAGATTGTTGAAGAACTAATTAATCCAGAAATAAAAAAACCTAAATAAGATAATGTTTTAATTATTTCTAAAAAATCTATGTAAAACATTTATTGTTTTGGAATTATTTGTGGTAAAGGAATTGGAGGATGAATTGCTAAATATTCGGATATGAAAGTAGAAAATATTATACATCTCCTAAGAATGAAGTTTTTGACTTCTAATTCAAAATCCTTATTTTCGATTTTCTTATCTTTTTTCCATTTCTTTAATATTTCTTCAACATTTTTTCCATCGTATATTACATAACCTTCAATTCTTATATCAGCAATTTTTGGTTCGTAATTAACCAAAAATTCGAAATCGACTTTTAAAACTTTTTTCTGTTTATTTTCTTGTTGAAGAGAAACATCATTAATGTCTTTGATGTTTAAAGTGGTATTTATATCGAGCTTCTCTATTTTTTCTTTTATCTCGAATTTTTCAGCATTAATATATGATATCGAATATCCAACTATCATAGAAATATATGAATTTCTAAGTATTTATTAATTTTTAATTATGGATCTCTCTAAGATTGAAGATAATATTTCGATAAAAGTTATTGAAGAATTAAAAAAAGAAATGGAAAACACAACTATAGTAATTTTGGCTGGTGGTAGTGGAAAAAGAATGAATATTCCATTTCCAAAATCATTACTAGAATTAAGAGAAGGATATACTTTGCTGGATAGAGAAATAGAATTTTATTTAAATTGTGGTTTTAATGATTTTGTTTTTATATTAGGGTTTGGTGCAGATAAAATTTTAAAACATTTAAAAGAAAAAGGATATGATGAAAAAATAAACTATAAAGTTTCTATAGATCCAACCACAGAAAATTGGGGTAAAGGTAAAGCATTAAAATATGCATTAGAAAATGGAGTAATAGATATGAGAAAAAGGATAATTATTTCTTTTCCAGACGATTTAAAACTAGATAAATATTTACCATTAAAGCTTTTGCTTACTCATCTTCATGCAAAAGAATCTTACGATATAATTGGTACGATTGTTTTAACTCATGGCTATTCTTTTCCTTTTGGTGTTGCAAAAGTTGAAAACAATTTTGTGAAAGACTTTGTTGAAAAACCACACATGAATGTATTTGTATCCATTGGTATGTATGCATTTGAAAAAAATATTTGGAATATAATAGATAGAGAAATTAGTTTAGATGAAAAAAGGAGTATAGAATTCGAAGACATTGTTTTACCAAAATTAGCAAAAGAAAATAAACTTTATTCTCTTTTAGTTTCTTCTGATTCTTGGATTCCAATTAACGATATGAAAGCTTACGAGTCTGCTAAGAAAATCGTAAATTCTATAAAGTTATAAATGAAGCTCGTGTTTAAAATTACTCTTTTCTGCGTCTTCTAATTTCCAAGCATCTTCTAATAATAAATCTGGTACACCATCTAATATAGGAAAAGCAAGCTTACAATTGTTGCAAACTAAAAACATTTCTTTCAGTTCTAAATCTTTTCCACAGTTCGGACAAGCTAAAATATCTAACAATTCTTTATCTATCATTTTTTAATACTTTTGCCAATTAGAGCTATTTGAGCTAGTAAAGCTGTAAGCTGTATTAGTGGATCACCCCCTTCACTTATTCTAAACTCATATTCTCCAATTTTTTCTATTAATTCAACTCTTTTATCATCGGGAATATTTAATCTTAGAGCTTGTCTATAAATTTCTTTTATTAAATCTTCTCCTGCTAACCCTTCTTTTATTATAAATGTTATTAACTTTTCTCTTGCTTTTTCAAAACCTTCTCTTGTTCCACTTAATGCCAAATTTAACATTTCTTCAACTTCTTTTGGTTTTGCAAGGGAAGCAACTTCATATATAACATCTGCAGTAATGTTTTTAGTTATAGAAGCAGCTGCTTGCAACAAATTTGCAACCTTTCTTAAATCACCTTCAGCAATATTAATTATTGCTTGAATAGCTTGTTCATCAATTTTTAAATTTTCACCTTTAACAATTCTATCTATAAATTCTCTTTGAGCTTTTTCTGGTAAAGCTTTAAATCTAAAAACAGCACATCTTGATTGTATAGGCTCAATTATTTTTGAAGAATAGTTGCAGCAAAGAATAAATCTTGTAACAGAAGAAAAATCTTCCATAGTTCTTCTTAATGCTTG
>JAWBAC010000006.1:0-16370 GCA_038997355.1 Candidatus Aenigmatarchaeota archaeon
TATTTTTAACTTCTTCAAAATACTTTGAATATAAAAACTTCGAAGTTTTTTCAAATTGATTTTTAATCTCTAAGAATTGAATTAAGATAAAAATAAAAACGATTAACAAAAAAGATGCTAAAATTATGAATCCTTCACTCTTTAACATAAATTAATAATATTTTTGGATTAAAACTTTCATAGCCAGAAAAGAAATAACTCACAACAAATTTATAATCGGTGGCATTCATAAAGCTACAATTATAAAAATCATTACAAATTTTAACATCAAAATCATACTTAAGAAATTTTTCTAAGTAGGATTTCACATTTTCTTCATTACTAAAATAAACTAAATCTCTTAGCTCAAAAAAACTAAGCCGGTTTAATGTTTTAAGTATAATGTATTTATCATAATAATAGTTTTCTTCGAAAGAAAAATTCAAATAACTAAAGAAAAAAATGAAAAAAACTAATAAAAATGCAACAACTATTGCAAATTCAACATAACTAGCCATATTTTATTCTTACAATATCAAACTTTGCAGAATCATTTATAACTATCATTGGAAATTCGAAAACATAAGAATTTTTAGTAAGTAAATTAAAATTAACAAAACTTTGATTGCTAAAAATTTCAAAACTTTTTATTATCATAAAATCTGGAGAATAAGAAGTATAAGGCAAAGAATAATTTTTTCCATAATAATAATCTCCACAAATCAAGTAAACAGTGCTAATATTTCGAATTTCAAAAGTATTTATAACTATTTCTGCATTTTTTAAAAAATCTTCATAATAATAAGATTCATTAAAAGCAGCAAAAGGAATTTCTAACAAGCTTCTATTTAAAGCTATTAAACTATTCTTTCTACATTTTTCATTCTCTTCAAAATAAACATTTAGCTTTATTAAATTTGAAGAAGCATTAAAAATCAAAAATTTTCTTACATTTAAATGATTGAAATTTTCAAGCAAATTGCTAAGAACTTTTTCTCTTTCTTTTTCTAAATAAAGCTTTGAAGATAATTGAATGAATTTTTGAACACTAAAGATCAGAATGTAAAAAAGTAATAGAAAAAAAATCATGAATACAAAAAACTTTATGCTAATCATAAAAATATTCTGAGAAAGAAAATTTAATGCATAAAAAAGCTATAACTCTCTTAATTTATGGAAGATGCCATTAACGAAATAATAACTTTTGATTACATTAGAGAAGCCTATTTAGCTGAAAAATCAGAAAATAAATTATCTAAGTTGCCCAAGGATTTTTTTGCAAAAGTCAATAGCTATATAAAACTGAAAGAAGAAATTTACAACAATACAAAAGATGAAAAAGTTAAATATGAATTAAAAACAGCTAAAAAAATAGTAGACGAAATTCTCATATTGAGATTAAAGAAAATAATCGATGCAGTTTTTATATTTTTAAAATCTGGAAGCTTACCAGAAAATTTATTAAAAGAAGAAGAACTATTTTTCTTTTCTTTAATAGATCAAGTAAAAAATTTAAGAAAAACATTATTGGAGCAACAAATTTTGCAAACAGAAGTAGAGAGCAAGGAAAAACTCAAAAAAGAAGAGAAAATTGAAAATAAAATTGATGAAATTAAAGAAAACAAAAATTTAATAAGGGTAAAATTTTTGTTTGATGTTCCAGAATTTGTTGCGCCAGATGGAAAACTTTTAGGACCATTTAAGAAAGGAGAAATTAGGGAATTAGACGCAGAAATAGGAAAAATATTCATCGAAAACGGTTTTGCTATAGAAAGTTGAAGTATATACCTCATTTGAAGAAAAAATATATATCCTTAAATTAAAATATTTTAATAATGGAAGCAAAGAAAAATCTGCTATTATTACTAATGTTAGTTGCTTTTCCTATAGCTTTATCTCAAAGTTTTAATGAAATAATCCAAACAATTATTGCTATTGCCATTATACTTGCAATTGTTATTGTTTTAATGTATTTGGGAGGAGTTCTACCAAAAAAAAGAATATCTGGAATTCCTTTAGGTATAATACTTTATTCTCTTCTTATAATAATAGTATTTGTAATTCCAGTTTTGCAAAGAGTAGGTATAATTAAAATATTTCCAGATACTATAGATGAAGCATTTCAAGCCAATCCGGCGTTTGCAGAAAGCTATCAGAAATCTTTCATGTTACAAAAATTACCATCACCTGTTTGTAATGTTTTCAAATATCTAGCTGTTGATGAAAGAATTGCCTGTTATATGCCAGCATTTTTATATTTCTTTTTATTACCTTTTGCTGCACTTTTTGCAATTACTTGGGCTTTCTTAAAACAATTAAATATATTTGAAGGTGTAGGCAGAGACATTAGTGCTTTACTAGCTTTTATAATAGCTTTCATGACATTGCCTATGGGAGTCTTTATTATTATGGTTTCTATTTGGTTTAGTTTTTTAGGAGCATTTTCTATCGCGATTTTTGTAGTAATGTTTTTGGCTGGATTGTTCTTTAGAGGATATGGTTATGTTGGTAAAGAATATTACTATGCAAAAGCAAGAATCAGGGCAATTAAACGAACAGCAGAGGGTTTAATTGCTGAGTTGGAAGAATTTAAATTAAAAATGGGTGGAAAAACAGTTGGACAATTGAAAAGCGAGCTAGATGACATTGTAAACAAATATCCTACTTTTAAACCACAGATAGATGATATAAAAAATAACGTTATAGGAAGATGGGGTAAAGGGGATCAAGATAAACCTGATACTAATCAACTTCAGCAATTAGAGGGAGCTATTGATAATCTCATAAAAGGTTTACAAAGAATTTAGGATTTACGAAATTCTTTCAACTATTTTTTCTTCCCATCTTTTATAAATTTCTTTTGAATCTAATTTTCCAGTTTCTAATCTAACTTGTTCACTAATTAAGTTAAACATTTCATTACTCCAAACAACAAACTCAGCTTCTAAAATCTCTGGCTTATTGTATTCTTCGCTAAGCTCTACTAATCTCTGCTTAATTTTTGCTCTCAGTAAAATATTATCCCAAACCAAATCCCAATTTCCATAGAATTCTGGAATTCTTTTCGAAATTTCTCTTATAACAAAACTTTCTCCGCTTGTTAATGTTTGTGTAGCTAATAAATCATCAACTTTTGCATTATAAATCATTAGTGGCGAAAACGCATTTTCAGCTAGAGGATCTTCTTCCCAATGTTTTTTAACTTCTGTAACTTCTACAACTCTTTTATATCGTCTTAATCCATCTGCAGATTTTAAGTTTGCGGCAATTATTATTAAATCAACAGCCTTAAAACTTGTTTTTGGAACTTTTAGATCGTTAACAACTCTATCAAATACTCCATACGCAGATTCTCCGTGAATAGTTCCAGCAACAGTATGAGCTAATGCACCTACTCGCATAGCTTCAAAAAGAGTTAATGCCTCTGTTGATCTAATTTCTCCGATTATTAAAGCACTATCTCCCAATCTTAATGCAGTTCTTAATGCTTCTTCAGCTGGCAGTTCGCTTTCAACTTTTGTAATTACGCTTCTAGATTTTAATCTTTCGATATTAAAGCCTAATGCGCGCATTTGAGGTACAGGAAGCTCTAAAGTGTCCTCTATAACAATGATTCTATATTTTCTAGGAATTTCTAACATTATTGCACCTAGTAGGCTTGTTTTTCCCGATCCTCGGCCGCCAGCTACTAAAAAGCTTCTTCCACCAGCAACAATAAAATTCATTAATCCAGCAAATAGTGGATTAATCATTTTTTTCTTTATCAATAGAGGTAAAGTCCATGGTTTATCTCTATGCCTTCTCAAAGTAAACGATAAACCTTCTGGATTCAAACTTCTTGTTATCGCAGCAACTCTTGCCCTTCCTTCTGGGGCAATTAATTCAGTATCTAATACTGGATTAGCTTCATCTAATGGTCTGCCAGAATACAATCTAAATTTTGTTGCCCAGTTTTCTGCTTCAATTGGCGAAACAATTATGTTTGATTCACATTCTTCATAGTTTACATGCTGAACAAATATTGGTAAAGAGCCGATAGGAGCATTAACGTAAATATCTGTAACATTCTCATCTGCTAAAATTCTTTCTAATATTCCAAATCCAATTGTATATCTAACCAAAATATCTGCTAATTCTTTCATTCTTTTTTCTGGCAAAGGAATATTTAGTTCATTGCAAACTCTTTTTATTAAATCAAATTCTAAATTAAAAAATGCTTCTCTAGATTTAAAGTAATCTCTTAGTTCAGTTTCACTAGGTCTATGTTCTGCTAAATATTCTCTAACTTTTTCTAAAACAGCAATTTCATCACTAGTTAACAAAAATTCTGGAGCATGTAAAACGTAAACGTATCTAACTTTATTCGGAACTTTATAAATTTCAACTTTCACATTTCCTTTAACTTCGTATTCTTCAACTTTTATAGAACCTTTTGGCAAATTTAAGTAGAATTTTGTTTCCATGAAAATTGGTCTAATTATTGGAGAGAGAATTTCTCTATAAATTCTTCTATCACCAACTTTATAAACATAATTTTCTTGAATCTCTTTCTCTTCCAAGAATTTTATAATTCTCAATTTTTTTATTTCTTCTAATATTGGTAAAACATGATTTTTAACTATTAACTCCAAAACTTTATCTTTTTGAGATAAAAAAGATAATCTATCTTTTAACGAAAGCAATTTTTTGTAAGACTCAATAACATCTGCTTTTATATTCTCTACTAACTCGTTTAGTAAAGAAAAATATTTTGATAACTTTTCTTGAAATCTAAGTTCTTCTAAGGTTGGTGTTAATAATTTTTTTGATATTATATTTTCATAGCAACTTGCAATCTCTCTTAATATTTTTGTTTGTTCAAAATCGTATTCTAACTCTCTATTTCCAACTATAAGAATTTCTACAATATCTTTATTTGCTATTAAATTTTCGATTACTAATTTCATCATTTCTCTACTATCTTCAATAGAAATTAAATCGTTCCAACCGCTTTTTACATCTATGTATAATTTGTTTTCTTTGATGCTAATCTCCATAAATATTTATTATTTATGATAATCATTTATGGTAGAAAAAAACGTAACAGAAAGTTCTAGACTAATTAACTTAATAAATGATTTAAATTTATATCTTAAGTTTGTTGAACAGAGAGTTATAAAGGCTGAAATGGAAATTAAATCTTTAAGAGAATTTTTGAATCAGATAGATAAAAAACTTACTAAATTTCAAGAAGAATATAATAGAGATTTAAATGATTTAAAAAATAAAATAAATAATCTTGAAGTAGAGATAGACAAGTTAAGAGCTGAATTGAAACAAAAAGCCGATTTGACAGAAATAAAGGAAGTAAAAGAATTGTTTGATTTATTTAATCCTTTAAAATCAACTTTTGTAACGAAAGAAGAAGTTAAAAGAATGATAGAAGAAGCAATAAATATTAATAGAGATAAAAAATAATTATGGTTTTATTTGGTAGTAAAAAGGAAACAAAGGTTGGTAAAGGAGAGATACCTGTTGAAAAAGTTAAAAACATGCTAAATAGAGGTTTTAGTGAAATAGAGATAATAGATCAATTAAGAAAAGAGGGATATTCTCCAGAAGAAATTGATAAAGCATTAACCCAAGCAATAAACGAAGTTAAACTTGCAAAGCAATCAATAGAACCCATGCCACAACAATTTACTTCTCAACAACCTTTATATCAAACTGCTTCTCAACCTATAACATCTCAACAACAACCTTTCCAATTTCAATCACAACAACCTTCCCAACCTCAATTTTCAATTCAAAATCAACCTTCAAGCACTATAGAGACTAATTTAGAATCTAACAAGGAAATTCTAGAAAATATAGATTACGTATCCTTAGAGGAATATATCAATTACATTATAAGAGATAGAGTTTCAGAATTAAATAGAAGGTTAATGGAAGTGAATCTAAAGTTTAAAGAATTAGAAGAGAAAATTTTGAACATTAGAGAAGAAATGGAAAGAGCAACAAAAGAAAATAAGGATGATTTATCAAAAATCTTGAACGAAATTAGATTAAATAGAGATAACATAAATGATTTAGCTATTAAAATAGATACTTTAAGCAAAACTCTAAAAGAACTTTTACCATCTTTGGTAGAAAGTGTAAGACTTCTTGGCGAAATAGTTCAAAAACTTAAAGTATAATGAGCTTAATAGAGGAAGCAATAAGGAGTAATTTGATAGAAACAGGAATAATAACTTACGTAGTTCCTACAATATTGTTTTTTTCAATAATGTATGTTTTTTTAACTAGATCTAAGATTGTCGAATCAAAATTACTATCTGCTACTATAGCATTTTTTTCTTCTCTTTTAATATTAGTCTTTCCTATAGCTACTGGAATAAATTTGTCGCTATATCTTTCAGTTTTTTTCTCTCATCTATTTATTCTTTCTCTTATATTTCTAGTGGGTTTAATAATTGCTTCAATATTTTATCCAAACTTTACAGAAATATTATCTAGGTTTAAAAGTAGAAGTATGATCGGGATAATGATAATAATTGCTCTTATAGCTTTTATAACTAGTGGATTGATTTCAGCATGGATTTCCTCTCTTGGTGGTCCAAAATATGGAGCAACCATTGGAGAAATATCACAACCTTCTAAAATTCCTTCTGAAATAGCCTTTACTTTTGGCTCCTTAGTTTTGTTAATAGTTTTTGCAGTTATACTAGTTGCTGCATCTAGAGTATTATCAAGAGAATTATGAGTGACGTATTTTCCAATTTAATATTAACATTGCACGAGTTGGGATTTTTTAGATTTTTAATACCATTCATTTTAACATCCGCAATTTTCTATGGTTTATTAAGAAAGAGCAAAATATTTGGCGAGCCAGAAAAGAACATAGCTGTTAATGCTACAATAGCAATTTCTGCAGCATTTTTAGTTTCCGCAGCTCCGATAATTGCTGGTATTGATATAACGAAATATCTTTCAGGATTTTTAATTTATACTATGTTTGTAATCTTTGCTATTATAGTTATTTGGTTTCTGCCTTATATATTCTTCCCTACATTAAAAGAACTTCAAATAATCGAAAAAGTGAATAGAAAAGTTATTTTATCTCTTTTCTTTTTAACACTTTCAATATTCATAATAATTGGCTTACTAATTTTTAATTTCGTTAATATTTCTATAGGCATTCAAGCTAACGAAGAGTTTTATGCAACAATAGCTTTATTGGCTTTTATTTTTGTATTTTCTTTATTAATTTATTTAACATTAAAACCGCCTCAGCAACAGCAACAACAATCAAGATAATTACAAAGAACTTAAAAGTTTTAAACTCTCTTCTTCTATAGAAGATAGTTTTGAAAGAATTACTATGCTGCAAGGAATTTTTGCATCTAAATTTTTCAAATCTCTTATTTTTCCAAAGAAAACTTTTTCATCTTTAAAACCTAATCTACTAACTATAGCAATTAGATCATCTTCGTTAATTACATTTTCTTTAAATGTTTTTTCCATTTCTAATAAAAACTGTATTGCATCTTTCGAAGTTAAAAATTCGTTATTTTCGACATCGATATCCAATAAGCATATTGTATGTAAATTTTTTTCTTTGTTGAATTTTATTGCGTCATAAATGCTTTTAGGGATTTCTGTGAATTTTGATTTTAATGGTATAGTAACTATTTTTCCTACTTTATAGCTACTAATACCGATAGAAAATATAGCAGAAATTAAACTTGAAGAATGTGCGATTTCAACTTTAATATTTCTTTTTATTGCTTCGTTTTTTAAGAATATATGAGTTGTTGCAAAAAACGGCTCACCAAAAGTTAAAATACAAACGTTTTTGTTTTTTGCTTCTTCTAATATTTTTTCATAATTTTCTTCTAAGTCTTTTCTTTTTATTACTATAACTTTTTTCCCTATAAAATTTTCAATTTCTTCTATACTACTTTCGAAAATGTTTGTATAACTTTCTAAAAAAACTATATCGCTTTTTTTAATTAGTTCTAAACCTTTAATGCTTATATCTTTTATATTTGCTAAACCTAAACCAACAAAAAATAACATAATTAAACTTTTTCAACTTTTATTTCTTCTTTGTTAATTCTTAAAGCAGCAGCAATTTGATTGCCATAATATCCTTTCATTGAGAAAACTGTAATCACTTTGTTATTATGATTGTATTTTATTCCATTGCATGGTTCATGAGATCTTATTATTGCAATCTTTTTATTATCTTTTAAAAACCTTTCTGTAATATCGTATCCAAATAAATATCCTACTCCTCTATACGATGGTTGATATCCTTTATCTTCTAATGGATCATTCCATAGTAATTGAACATGAATATAATCTGAAGATTTTTCTATATCTTCAATTTTTATTCTTTCTATAGGAATTCCGCCATGAACAAAAAAGAAATTTTTATTAAATGCAGCTAAACTTAATTTATTCCAAAAATTTTTGATAGCTTCATAAACTTCTAAAGCTTTATTCCCAAATCTACTTAATAGTTGCCTAGGCAAATCATGCGGAGAAACCATATAATTTTTTAAAAATTCGTGATTACCTCTAAGAAGAATTACTTTATCTTTCAATTCGCTTTTTAATTTTAATATTGCGTAATAAACATCTACTTGATAATTTCCTCTATCTCCATAGTCGCCTAAAAAAATTATTTTTTCATCATTAACTCTTTTAAGCAAAGAAATTAGAGTATCATAATCTCCATGCACATCTCCAATAACAAAAATTTTTTCCGGAACTTTTTCAACAACATTTTGTTTTTCGATAGAATTCATTAATTCTAGGAATTCGTTAGCACTTACTTTTCCAAAATTTTTATCTATTTCTTTTAGTATTTCTAATATTTCACTCATATATTTTATTCCACATTTCTATTGCAAGCTTTCCATCGTACATATATTTTCTTAACTTATTTTCGGCATGTTTTTTCTTTTTTTGATGTTCTTTAATAAATTCTGTTATTTTTTTTATGGTATATTCTTTTAATTCGCCAGTTAATAATTTCCCACTTTTATAATTTTCTCTTATTTCTTCAATTTTTTTATCATCTTCTTCGAAGAATGCATATAACCATTGAAAGCAAACATCTATATCTGGATTACCTCCAAGCTTTCTATGAAGCTCTATAGTTGGTTGTCCACCAGAGAATGCATACTTGAAAATTTTTTCTCTTATTTGCTCTTCTGTATCATTTAAAAATATAGCAGTTTTTGGATCGCTAGAGCTCATTTTTCCTTCTGGTCCAGTTAATGGCATTAAGAATTTTGAAGTTATTTGAATAGATTTTTTATATCCTAATTTTTCTGCAATGTCTCTTTGTAATCTCCAATATGGATCTTGATCTATTGCCGCAGGAATTAAACAATAATTCTCTTCAAAAAATGTTGGAGCTAATTGAATTGCAGGATAAAATATTATTCCAATGTTTGATTGATTTGTAAATCCGAAAATCGCTTTTGCTACACTAAAATTAATTTTAGAAGAAATTCTTATTGCTAATCTGTAAAAATTTTTAATGTATTCGCTAGTTAGAAAAATAAAAGTTTTGTTTTCGTCAAAATCTAAAGCAGCTATATCTAACAAATTATCTTTTGTCCAATAATTTACTTCTTCTAATTTTGCTTTTCCAGCTACAAATTTTTCTTCGTCAGGAATTTCAATGTATACATTAACATCAAACTTTTTTTGAAGCCACTGAGTCATTATGAAAGGAATTAAATGACCTATATGCATTGGTCCACTAGGAGCTCTACCTGTATATAAAAAGAAGGTTTTTCCATTTTCATATTCCTTTAGTAAAAGATCTAAATCTCTATGTGCAAAAAAATAATTTCTTCTTATTAATACATGTAAATCTTTTGTAAATTTTTTTAAATTTTCCTTCAAGTTTTCGTCTATTAATTTTAATCCAAATTCTTTAATTAACCTTTCATAATCTACTTTTCCTTTAACTTCCCATGGAGTTACTTTCGATTTACTTTCCATAAATTCTATATTTAATTCCCTCTTTTATTATCCAAAAAGCAACTTTAAAAACTATTTTTAAACCTCTAGTTATTCTGCTCTTTTTATGATATAAGACAGTTACAGGCACAAAAGCAACTTTAAAATTATTTTTAACGCACTCTTTTAGAATTTTTGCTTCAATTATATACCCGCCACCTAAAACATCTTTAATTTTTTTCGCAACTTCTACTTTCATTGCCATATAACCATTACCCAAATCTTTAACGTACAAACCAAAAAACAAATAAAACAAAAAGTTCCAAAGATAATTACCTATTTTATGTCTAAATGGGACATTTTTCCAACTTCTATATCCTTTTGCTAAATCATAACCTTCTTCTAATTTTTTAATTAATCTTGGAGCTTCTTCTGGCATATGTTGCAAATCGGCATCAATAAAAAGCAAATATTTTGCGTTAGGAAAGTTTTTTATTGCATATTCTATTCCACTTCTTAATCCAAAACCCTTGCCCATATTTTTTTCATGCCTAATTACTACTGCTCCTGCTTCTTTTGCTTTTTCATAAGTTTTATCTTTACTACAATCATCGATAACTATAACTTCAAAATTTTGCTCTTTTAATCTTTTTACAACTTCACTTATTGTTTTTTCTTCGTTATAAGCAGGAACTATTGCAACTATCATAAGATATTATGAGCAGCAAGTTTTATATCCTCTTTTTTAATGGTTTTTCTTTTTGCGTTTTTCGCTAATTCTTTTGCAAGCTCTAAAATTTTTTTAGTATACATTTCTATAAAAAATTGAATTTCTTCTATAGCTTCCTTAGATAATCTTCTCGTTTTTAATTCTTTTGCTAACCTTCTAATTGTATTTATTGGGAATTTCTTCATAATTTTATGGAAGATTTTTTAATTAAAGTAGTATTAAGTATTGTTGCTGGCGCGTTAATAGGTATAGAGAGAGAAATTAGACATAAAGCAGCTGGCATAAGAACTAATATGTTGGTTTGTTTAGCATCTGCTATTTTTACTCATTTTTCTCTTTCATATTTTCCTTTGCAGGATGCTGCAAGAATTATAGCAAATATTTTAGTTGGTATGGGTTTTATAGGCGCAGGCAGTATAATAAAAGAAAATGAAAGAGTTATTGGAATTACGACTGCAGCATCTTTATGGCTAGTAACAGCAATAGGAATTATAATAGGTTTGGGTTATTATTATGAAGCAATTTTTATATCTTTAGTTGCTTTCTTTATTTTAACATCTAAAGAAATTTATTTATTTTTGATAAGAAAAAATAAATGGTAGTAAGGTTTAAGAAAAAAAGGAGGAGAGGAGAAAGAACTTATCATGGAAGACATGGGTATCCTAGAGGTGGAGGTAATAGAGGTGGAAGGGGAAATTCTGGAAAATTCGATCATAAATTAATGCATTATCTTAAATATAAGCCAGAAGAAATTGGAAAAAAAGGTTTCAAATATCCATTAAGAAGAGAGAGTAAAATAATAACGATTCAAATGCTTTCAAATCTAATAGATAGATTGATTTTAGAAGGAAAAATAAATGAAAATAACATAGAAATAGATTTGACTCAATTTGGATATGAAAAACTTTTGTCTAAAGGAAATATAGATAAAAAAGTTGTTGTTAAGGTTAAAAAAGCTAGTGAAAATGCAATTAAAAAGATTGAAAGTGCTGGAGGAAAAGTAATATTGCTTTCTTAAAGATATTTTTATGGATATAGAAAAGATAGCTAGTTATTTGCCTAGTATCGAAAAAGTAAAAGTTGGATTGTCTTTTAAAGAGAAATTAAAGTGGGTAATAATTCTATTGGCTTTATACTATTTTTTATATGAAATTCCTTTAGCTGGTACTTATGTAAATTTATCATCTCAATTTGCACTGACTCAACTATATTCTACATTAACTGGCGCAAAAATAGGTTCGTTAGCAACTTTGGGAGTAGCGCCAATTATAACGGCATCTATTATTGTTCATGTCTTAGTTGCATCTAAGATAATCAACTGGGATATAAAAGAGATCGAAGGAAGAAGAAAAGCCAATGCATTAGAAAAAATACTTTCTTATGTTTTTATTTTTGTAGAGGGATTTATATTTACCTATGCAGCAACCAATTTATTATCTATTAAGTCTGGATATGAATGGTTAGTTTACATTCAAATAGTTATAGGAGGAATATTAGTTTATCTAATAGCAAAATCCATAGATAAATTGCAGTTTGGTTCTGGTTTAAGTTTAATAATTTTTGCTGGAATAGTATATTCTTTTATAACAAATTTGTTTAGTCCTTTCACAATTACCTTAGATGGAAGAATTGATTTTTGGTTTAAGGAAGAAAATTCATATCCAGTAGGAAAATTAATTTCAATGTTTGTAGCCTTAGAGAGAAATGATTTACAAATATTCTTAGCATCTTTAATTCAAATAATTTCAACATTCTTATTGATAGCTTTTGTTTTATTTACATTAAGAAGTAACGTAGAAATTCCACTCATCTATACTCAATTTAGAGGTTTTGGAAGGCCATTAGAACTAAGCTTACTCTATACATCTACTTTGGCATTAATTTTTGCATCTGCATTGCTTACTAATCTTCATTTATTGTTTTTATCTTCAGCAACTCAAATTAAAGGAGATTTAAGATGTGGAATTTTTGGATGCTTCGATCAAAATAATAATGCTGTTAGCGGAGTTGCTTATTATTTATCTCCTCCAAAAGCATTATTATTAGAAGTTCTTGGAGTAAAAGCATTACCTCAGGGAGTTACTATAGAAAAGGAAATAATTAAAACAATAGTATTTTTCTTAATATTTTCTTTAATTTTAATTCTTTTTGCGTGGATTTGGGTATATACAGCGGGTATGGATCCAAAGTCTGTTGCTGAAAGTTTAGTTGCTTATGGTTTTGGAATTAGCGGCTATAGAAGCGATGAAAGAATAATAGAAGATGTTTTAAATAAATACATTCCTTACTTAACAATTTTTAGTGGAATAATTAGTGCAGTGATTGCAATATTAGCAGATATTACTGGAAGTATTCTATATTCAACTGCATTAATAATTTTTGTATCTGTTACATATACATACTACACTTTACTAAAAAGAGAAAAAAGCGAAGACATACCAGAATTCATGAGAAAGTTTTTAGAATGAGCATAGAAATAATCGTTATATTTGCATTAATTTATTCCGTTATTTCTTCTGTAATCAATGTTATTGTAGAAAGAAAAAAAGAAGTTGTTAAACTTGTTAACGAAATAGAAAAGTACAAAGAAGAAGATAATCCTAAAAAATTATTGGAAACTTATTTAAAACTATCTAGAATTACATTGAAGTACACTATATTAAACTTAATCGTGGGTTTGATAATATTTTTTGTACTTTGGAATTTACTAAAAAATTTAGAAATTCTAATACCTTTTTTGAACATTAGCATTTCTTGGGTTTTAGTATATATTTTCTTGACTTTTGTTTTTGTTTTTGTTCTTAAGTTACTGTTTAATATGATATATAAAAAGTTTAAAAAACTTAAATAAAATAATTAATAAGATATGGGGAAAGGAAAGAAAAAACTATATGGATTTGTAAGATGTGCAAGATGTAAAGGCATAATTCATGGAGTTCCTAGAGCTAATAAACTAAGAAAATTACCCTTATCTAAGAAAAGAGTTGAAAGAATTTTTGGAGGCTATTATTGCTCTAAATGTACTAGAGAAGTCATAAAAGAAAAGGTAAGAAATTTAATATCTAACATAGCTAAATAATTTCTAATCTGTAAATATCTAACCAATCTGTATAAATTGTATTGCTTCTTATTCTTTTTTCTAACTTAAATCCTAAGGCTTCCATAATAGCTTCTAAGAATCCAACAGACCAAGCAGTAAAACTTTTAGATGTAGAAAGTTTTTTGTTTTCTAAATCAACATATCTCCAATAAAACTTTGATTCAAAATCGTCATATTTTTCAAAAATTTCTGCAACATTTTTATAAGGAAAAGAAGTTTTTAAGGCATTTCTATAAACTACATCATAAATTAAACTTCTATATTGTATTAGTATCGAAAAATTATCATTGCAAAAACTTTTTATATTTTTCAACATTTTTATAAAATCTTTTGGAGAAAAATCCCAAAGAGTATTACCAAAAATTATTGCACTATCTATTTTTGTTTTTAGTTTTATGTTAATTGCGTTTGCAAGCAAAAAGTTTGATTTGAAATTAAACTTTTTCTTAATTCTAATAGCTTCTTTTAACATTTCTCTACTTAAATCTAATCCAATTACTTTATAGCCTTTTTGCTCGAGATAAAAGGAGAATAAACCAGCTCCACACCCAACATCTAATACGACTTTTCCTAAGTATGGTTTAATTTCTTCGAAAACAGATTCTATTTCTTTGATTCTTTTAATGCCTATTTCTGAGTCATAAAGGTATTCTTCTCCTTCTAAATCTCCATAGAACTTTAAAACATCCATATTTAAAAATATTTAAATATAATGTTTTAAAAATATGAAATATATGGAGAAACAAAAATTGCTAATAGATAGAAAAACATATTTAAGGCATTTCGTACCTTTATTTAAGGGTAAGAATGATTTAATGAAGAAATTTATATATAAAGAGCTGCCTAATGGGTATGTTATCTTTAATTTAAAAGAAATAGACAGAAGAATAAGAATTTTGGCAAGATATCTAGTTAATAAGAACGTTATGATAATTAATAGAAATAAGAGCTTTTTCTATTCTTTACAAAAATTTGAAGAAATTACAGGAATTAAAGTTTATTTAGGTAGATTTTTGCCCGGAACATTTACCAATTATATGAGTGAAAATTATAAGGAGCCAGATGCTATATTAGTTTTTGATTTAGTAAATGATAGACAAGCTGTTAGAGAAGCTTTTAAAATGAATATTCCGATATTTGCTTTATGTAATTCTAAGTCTAATCCTTCTAAGGTAGATTTTATAATACCTATAAATAATAAAAGTAAAAAATCTATTGCGTTGTTCTTATATCTGCTTGCTAGAGAGGTTCTATTGTTAAAAGGACAGATAAAAGATTATAAAGAATTTCCATATAAAATCGAAGATTTTTTGTCTCAAGTAATAAAAATTCAAGAGCAAATTAAATAATAAAAATTTTATTGCCCCGGCCGGGATTCGAACCCGGGTCTGCGGCTTTCCTTTCATCTGTTATCAAACCTTTCTGAACGAAAGGCCGCCATCCTTGGCCACTAGACGACCGGGGCATGCAATATAGCATACTCTAATTAAATACAATATAATTAAAAATTTAAAAGTTTTATATTTTTATACCTTTCCATGTTGAGGATTCGGAAAAATAAGAAGATCGATGAAATAGAAGAACTTAAAAGAGAACTATATGAGCTAAGAGAAAAGAATAAAGAATTAGAAGAAGAGGTTAGGAAACTTAGAGAAATGTTAGAAAAGTACGAAGAAAAAAGTTTAGAAGAGTTGATAGAAGAGAAAATAGAAAAAACTCTTGTAGAAACCCATACTAATACTTATGTTTTAAAAAAATTGAGAGAAATTATTGAAATTCTACATAAGCTGAATGAAAAATATTTTGGAAGGTATAAAAAACTACTAATGGAATTAGAAAAAAGGGGATATAATTTTACTTTGGATGATAAAATGTTATGCAGCGGAAAAATTCCTAACTCAAGTTTTGAACTCAAAGTTTACTTTGTTGATGGAGAAAATGATATATCTCCAAATTCTTATACTATAAAGAATTTTATACAAAAAAAGTATTTAGAAGAAAAAACGATTTCGGTAGTTTGTTTTATAAGCCCTCAAGCTACATATGCATATATTTACTTTCCTGTTGTTTTTCAAGATAGTATTATTAAATTCTTAAGAACTCTTGAAAACAAAACTTTTTTCAAATATTTTAGATATGAAAAATTAGAGTCAGTTAAAAAACTTTCTCCATATATTACGATAACATCTAAAATAGCTTTAAACAATCTTCCAAAGGAAATTTTCCAAGAATCCTTAAAGGATCTTTGCAGAAAAACGTTTTTCTACTAATTCCCTTAACAAATAAATTTATATCTTTTAATTTATTTTTTAGTATGCAACACAATTTATTAGCAGATGTATTATCAAAGATAAAGAATGCAGAAAGAAGAGGAAAGAAAACTGTAATTGTTAAAAGGAGCAAGTTAGTAGAAAATGTTTTAAGAGTGATGCAAGAACATAAATACATAGGTAACTTTGAAATAATTCCAGATAACAAACAAGGTCTAATTAAAATAGAATTAAAGAATAAAATTACAGATTGTAATGCAATTTCTCCAAGATTTTCAGTTAAAGTAGATGAAATAGAAAAATATGAAAAGAGATTTTTACCTGCTTATAA